>JAMQPH010000238.1 GCA_023717605.1 Pyrinomonadaceae bacterium | reverse complement strand
CATCTTGCGGTCGTAGAAGCCAAGGTGCTCTGGCCCGAGCATAAACTCAACGTGCTTCTTCTCGCCCGGTCCCAACGTAATGCGCTCGAATCCTTTGAGCTCCTTAACCGGCCGCGTGATACTGGCTGCTACGTCGCGAATGTAGAGTTGCACCACTTCATCGCCGGCGCGCTTGCCGACGTTCTCCACGTCCACACTGACTGTCAGCCTGCCATTCGCCTGAATGCTTGGCGCACTGATCTGCAGGTTTGTGATTTTGAACTGCGTATAGCTTAACCCGTATCCGAAAGGGAAAAGCGGAGTCCAGGGAACATCAAGGTACTTCGAAGTATATTTGTTATTGGTGTCCGGCGGTCGGCCCGTGTTGAAGTGATTGTAATACAGCGGGACCTGGCCCACGGCGCGAGGGAAGGTCACGGGTAATTTTCCTCCCGGATTCACATCACCGAAAAGCACATCAGCAATCGCGTTACCCGCCTGCGTGCCGGCGAACCACGTCTCCAGAATCGCGGGCGTGTTCTCCGCGATCCAGTTGATAGTCAGGGGGCGTCCATTCATGAGCACCACTACCGTTGGTTTGCCGGTAGCTTGCACCGCTTTCACCAGGTCCAATTGGCGGCCCGGTAGATCAAGCGAACTGCGCGATGCCGCTTCGCCACTCATTTCAGCAGATTCACCCACCGCCAGAATCACCACATCCGAATCGCTGGCCGCTCGAACTGCTTCCTTAAACCTGTCTGTTGTCTCGCAACCAATCTCGCATCCTTTCGCGTAATTTATTTTTGCTTGTGGCAATTTCGCCTTGAGGCCTTGAAGCAGTGTGACTGCATCCTCGGCTTTGCCGTCACCTGTCCACGAACCTATTACGTCTTTCTGGCTGTCTGCGAGTGGACCAATCAAAGCGATTGACCTGACACTTTTAGCTAACGGCAAGACGTCTTTCTCATTCTTCAACAGCACCATCGAACGCGCCGCAATCTCTCGAGCTGCGGCGACATTCGCGCGGCTGAGCATGGTTGTGCGTTCACGCGCTTCGTCCGCGTAAGGCTTATCAAACAGTCCCAGGCGAAACTTGATACGCAGTATGCGGCGGACGGCCTCGTCAATGGTCTGCTGCGTGAGCCTTCGTTGTTTCAGCAGTTCAGCGCCGTTCTGGTTATACAGGCGGCTGACCATTTCCATGTCCACTCCGGCATTTAGCGCTTCTTGTGCTGCCTCAGACCCATCTGCCGCCACGCCGTGCTTGATGAGTTCCTCGACCGACGTGTAGTCGCTGACCACAAAGCCGTCAAACTTCCACTCGCCGCGTAGCACGTCAGTGAGTGTAAACGGATTTGCCGAAGCAGGTACGCCGTTCAGGCTATTGAAGGCGCTCATGAATGTCCCTACTCCGGCTTCGACTGCCGCTTTGAAAGGAGGGAAGTAAACATTGCGCAAGGCTCCTTCAGAAACATCGGTGGTGTTGTAGTCGCGACCCGCCTCGGCCGCGCCATAAGCCACCCAGTGCTTTGCGCACGCCACTACCTTGTCACTGCCACTGTAGTCAGTTCCTTGAAACCCCTGTACGCGAGCACGGGCCATCACTGAGCCGAGATAGGGATCTTCCCCCGAACCTTCAGCAATTCGACCCCAACGTGGGTCTCGCGCAATGTCGACCATTGGCGCGAACGTCCAATGCACGCCGGCGGCTCTTGCTTCCGCGGCGGCAATGCTCGCAGCCCGTTTTACCGCGACTGGATCCCAACTCGCCGTTTCGCCCAGCGGTATGGGGAAGACCGTGCGGTAGCCATGAATTACGTCGAAACCAAAGATCATCGGTATCTTCAGACGCGATTGTTCGACGGCAATTCGCTGAAGTTCGTTCGTGTTTTTTACCCCGCGGACGTTTAGCGTCGAACCCAACAGACCTTTGCGCACCAATTCCGGCTGGTCATCTTTGAAACGACCGTCAGCATGGCCGTCGAGCTGCTGCAGTTGTCCAAGCTTCTCGGGAAGAGTCATGCGCGCAAGCAGGGCATTGATCCGAACTTCAAAGTTTGGCTGCCGCTGCGATTGCGATTGAGACACCGGGGCAGTTAAGGAGATGACGACAACTAGAAGGATTAACACAAGGCGGAGTGCTCTGTTTGGTTTCATGTCGTTACTCGGAGATTGTTTTGTATGAGCAGGATTCGGCGAACCAGATAGTTGTAATATACTGAGTTCACCCGTCCTTTAACTATCTAGATAAACGAACTGATGCTCTTCCGGGCGATAATAAGCAGGTTCAGATATCAAACCCTTTCCTCCGTTGTTCTGCTTACCACACTATTTACTTCTGCGCCGAGTCAGGTATTGCTCAGGGCTTCCTCGGACTCTGACTCAGTAAGTCAACAGACATCTGATGCCGCTTTGGTGGCCGCTGAATTACGCCGAGCCGCTTCTTTGCTCCAACTCGGCAAAGCTGACGAAGCAGAACCTATTCTGAAGCGTGTGATTCTGGCCGCGCCTCGGAATCCGGACGCTCACAACTTGCTCGGAATAATCCTGGACCAACGAGGGCAGTTCAAAGAGGCCGAGCGAGAATATCGCGAAGCCTTGCGCCTCAATCCCGGTCTCCTGGGTGCGCTCGCAAACTTAGGGGTTTTATTGGCTCGCACCTTACGGTCCAGGGAAGCAATCGAAGCCTTCGAGTCGGTCCTGCAGCGATCTCCGAACCATCCTCAGGCGACGCTCAATCTAGGGCTTCAATACGTCGTTCGAGGGGATTACCTCCGCGCAGTCCCGCTTCTGCAGCGCGCGCGCGAGTTGGGCCTGGACAGTTACGAGGTTCGCTACAATCTGGGCGTCTCTTTTTATAATCTGAAACGTTACGACGAAGCGGTTACAGCCCTCGAACTAGCCTCGACTCTCTCCCCAAACTCCGCCGACCCGCTTTACTACCTTGGCCTTGTCGCGTGGGCGCTCGGCCAGGATGAGCGCGCTGGGGACCTGTGGGAAGGAGCAACCGGCTTGCGTCCAGAGTTTCCCGCCGCTCACTTCATGCTGGGGGAAGTGCTTAGCAAACACCGGCGCTACGACGCTGCCAAAGAGTTCTACGAACGCGCCCTACAACAAGATCCAACCAAAGCGATCTATTACCTGCGCGTTGGGGGTGTCCACATACTGCAGGGTCGTTTCGAACTTGCGCTGGACGTCTTTCGCGATGCAGCGAAGCGTTTTCCCGACAGGTCTGACGTTCATTACTTTATGGGCCTTGCGGCCCGGGGAACAGGTGACTACGAAGCGGCTCAAGCATCGCTGCAATTATCGCTCCAGCGTCAGCCCGATAATGTAGACGCATTAGCACTGTTAGGAGCAATTAGAGGCGACCGCGGAGATTTCCCACAGGCCGAGCGCCCACGCGACAAGGCCAAGGTAGTAAAGCG
>JAMQPH010000227.1 GCA_023717605.1 Pyrinomonadaceae bacterium | reverse complement strand
TCCGGTTCTTAGTGTGACGGCACAAAGATCCTTGGAATTGAAGTTCGCGGATCGAGATCGGCTGCCATAACTGATCCGTTTCGTAGTCCGTCCCGGGTCACACTCAGCCGCTGGCGAGTCGGGTGGCCAAAGGTCACTGTCAATTTACGCTGTCGCCTGACAGCCACTCCCGGCCGAATTCGGACCATGTGTCATGGAGCTTGACGCCCAACATGCGCATCGAGACGGACCTTCGCCAGCGGGCTTCGCCCGCCGGCTCGGCCGCTCATGCGCCGCGTTGGGCGGGATGACATGGTGTCCTGAGGCGTCATAAGCTATGCAAGGGATAGTATGCCTAACGGATTAACTCGTGCGGTGGCATGGCTACGCAAGCGATGGTTGCTGATTTCACTTGTCGCTATAATTGCTGCTGCGCTACTCGCCGCGGTGCCAACGCTACTTTCTCTGCCAGAATACCCTGCACATACAGCCGCCTCTCTACGCAATAGCGAGATCGTGAGCCGCGCTAACCTTTCAAGCGAAGCGCGTCTGGCACTGGAGAAAGATCTGTTGCTGTACGAAACAGATAATCGGATAAAGATATGGACGGCCATCGTGCAAGCCATCGGCGGTACGGCGCTTTTTATTGGACTGCTGTTTACTTGGCGAAATCTTCGCGCTACTCAACTTAAGCTGGACATCGACCGAGAAGCACAGCTTACGAACCGCTTCACAGCGGCAACGAGCCAACTGGGGGCACAACTGAGTGATGGAACGCCAAATGTTGAGGCACGATTGGGCGGGATCTATGCACTTTCGTCGATCGCACGCGATTCACCTAGAGACTACTGGCCCGTTATGGAGATACTTACTGCTTACGTGCGTCACAACGCGGTATGGCGTCACGTTGGACAGGAGGATTCCTTGCCCTCGAATGTGAAGTCTCCCGAATCGAAACCGCGCACCGACATACAAGCAATCCTGGCGGTTCTTGGTCGGTCGACACCCCCTGAAGCAAAGGCTCTCCGGCTTGATCAGAAGTTTGATCTCCGTTACACGGATTTGAGAGGCGCGGAATTCTGGGATGCGCATCTGGAGAGAACGGATTTTTGGGGTGCACATTTAGAGGGTGCACAACTGTGGGGTGCCTGTCTAAACGATGCGAAACTTGTAAAGGCGCATCTGCGAGGGGCAAACCTCAAGGAGGTCAAATTCGTGCGCGCAGACCTCACTGAAGCTGATCTAACTGGGGCGGACCTCACTGGCGCGGACCTAAGGAATGCAACGGGTCTTACCCGCGAGCAAGTTGCGAGTGCGCAGGACAAAGGAGACGGGGCATTGCTTCCTCAGGATTTCACAGGAGCGAGTACCAAAGCCAAATCGCGCCCAACCTCGCATTGAACCCGGACTCGCCAACAGCGGCGCTTCGCTTGCTTGTTGGCGAGCCGGTTAATTCGGCGTTATGCGGCGCATGTTAATAGACCGTGGGTGCGCACTCGAACTGCGGCGAGGATTCCGACCCAAGTCAGTATGAGGAGGTTTCTATGAGCCCAAAAAAGGGCAAGCAGAAGTCGCCCAAGAGTACCACCGGCAAGGCGTCCAAGGGTTTCACAGACGAGGAACGAGCCGCGAT
>JAMQPH010000219.1 GCA_023717605.1 Pyrinomonadaceae bacterium | reverse complement strand
GCGGGCGGCACGATCGTCTGCGGCCGCAACAGGGCTTGAAGGGTCTCAGGTTTGATCAGTTGTTTCCCATTGACTGTCGTATTTCCGAGCATGAAGTCGATCCATTTGGCAATGTCGTTGGCGGTCGACCAAACGGCCCCGGCCGGGGCGATCGGGTCGGCCGTCGTTTCAGAGATCACCGTGATCGTGCCGTCGATAACAAAGTGCGCCGCCGAGCGGTTTTGATAGCTGCTCGACGCGCCGTAGGTTGCAAACGTGTCCTTCATTCCCAAAGGCGCGAACAGCCGCTCGGTGGCGAACCGCTCCCATGGCATTCCGCTCACCTTTTCGATCACCTGACCGGCGACGGCGTACATGATGTTCTGATATGTATAACCGCCGCGAAACGGATACGCCGGCCGCGCGTACTGCATTCGCTTCACGATCTCGGGCGCGGACAATTCCGGCGTCCACGTCCACAAAAAATCGGCGTTGCCCATTCCCCCATTGTGCGTAAAAAGGTCACGGATCCTCAGCTCGGACGTCACATATGCATCGGCGACACGAAAATCCGGCAGATGCTTGATCACCTTGTCGTCCCACGAGACCTTGCCTTCGTCGACGAGCATTCCCATCGTGACAGCGGTCATCGCCTTGGTCGTGGACATGGCTCCAAAAAGCGTATCGGCATCAACCGGCGTAGCCTTGCCGAGCTCGCGGACACCGTAGCCCTTTGCCAGGATCACCTTGCCGTCCTGCACGACAGTGATCGCCATTCCCGGCACTTTCCATTCCTGGCGTGCGGCTTCGGCGTACTTATCAAAATCCTCGACCTTGGTTTGCGCGACCGCGGACGCGGCCACGACCAGGATCAGAACGCTTAAAATAGACATTCTTTTCATAAGTCATTCATTCCGGCAGATTCATCCATTTCAGCAGATTAGCCGGCATCGGCCTCCGGCCAGGCGACAACCTCTTTGCAGAAGCCAACGCGTTTAACTTTAGCTTTAAATGCCTTGAACTTGCGGACTACATCCTCATCATCCACGCGGGCCTCACCGGATGCCAGGCCACTCCAACCGACATGCCAATAGAATTCATGGTCCCGATCGTCGCCACGGTCCTTTTGCCGTTCCAGCAGTTTGAGTTCAGTCACTTGACCAACGCGCGTCGGCCCCTTGTGAACAGCAGGAAAGTACTCCTCGCGCATGAAACTAACGAACGCTTTCGCGTCTTGTGTTTTCGGCAGCTTGATTTGATAGATGATCACGTTGCTACTCCTTTTGTTGAGTGCGTTGTTCTTGAGAGCAATGCTCACTGAGCCCTGTCAATTGGTTCACAACTTAAGCAAGTCGAGCCGCGAGGTCAGTGCCAGCTTATCAGGAAAATCAAGACCAATAGAAGAGCGAGCGCTACTGCAGCCATGAGGATGAGTCTGTTGGATTTAGACTTCTTGATTTCGACACTCGTGGTTCCTGTAGCTGTCTCGAAGGTGCTGTTGATCTTGTAGTCGTCGACTCTTTGATCGAGCAGGTTGGCATTGTCGATGAGGTTGCCCATCTCTTCCTGGGCACGGTCGCTGCGGTATTCTGCTTTGCGTTTTTCGACGGCGATCTTTACCACCTCGTCCGCGGCCTTCTTTGTGACTTCCCTTGCCTGCTGCTCGTCGAGGTTCTGCAATGCGTTGTCGACAATGTCATCGGCAGTCATGGGAACGAGAGACTGCTTTTGCGGGACGGTAGAATCCGCAGATTACGCCGAGATGATCAGCTCTGGGGCGTGATGAGGTTACCATCACGCCTCGACTCAGCCACGGGGCTATTGCTGATCAAATTTCGCATTGGCTTTACCAAAGTTTTCCACTATTATGTGGCCCGCCAATTTCGGCTTCAATTTTCAAGTTTAATTAGCGAGCGCGTCCCAGATACTTCTTCAGCCAAAAGGATGAATGTTTCCTTAAGGATTTGAAAGAATCTGGCGGAGCTGCTTGAGAACAATCACCGCCAGATTGCGTGATCTCAATCACGCCACCGTTCCAACAGGAGATTAACTTATGCGTATCATGAAAGTCTTCGTTCTCACCCTCTGCCTGATTGGTCATACCACCTTCTTTACTTCAGCCGCTGCGCTCCCAAAACATGAAGACTTGGGGCGGGCGACGCTTGCGCCGAATGACGGTTGGGCCTCGTTCTCAACCGGGACGACAGGAGGCTCAAGTGCGACGCCGGACCACGTTTACGTTGTTCACGACAGGCAGGAACTGATCGCGGCGCTAAACAATGGAGTCTATCCGCCCCCATCATCCACCCCATCAAGTACTCCCAAGATCATCTACGTGGTTGGGACAATCGACGCTAACGTTGACGACAACAATGAACCCCTAACTTGCGCCGACTATGAAAGGAATGGTTATACCCTCGAAGCCTATCTCGCTACTTACGATCCTGCGGTTTGGGGTAGGGTTCCGCCGAGTGGTGCGCTTGAAAATGCGCGCGTAGCTTCCCAGCAGGCTCAGCAGGCGCGAGTCAGGATCAGGGTTGGCGCCAATACAACTATCGTCGGCGTCGACAAACATGCGGTCATTCGCGGCGCGTGGTTTGACATCCGAGGAACTGCTACCAGCAATATCATCATTCGAAACATTACTTTTCGAGACACCTATGATTGCTTTCCGGCGTGGGATCCTCTAGACGGCAGTCAAGGAAACTGGAATTCAGCTTACGATTCCATCTCATTGCGCGATGGTCATCACGTTTGGATAGACCATAACACCTTCGAAGATCGTGATACCGCTGACACTACGCTACCTACCTATTTTGGCCGGTTGTTTCAAGTGCACGATGGCTTGGTAGATATAACTAACGCATTTGACCTCGCAACTGTCTCCTACAATCGCTTTGTTAATCACGACAAAGTAATGCTCATCGGATCGTCAGATAGTGCTACTGCAGATCGAGGCAAGCTGCGGGTGACTTTGCACCATAACTTGTTCGAGGACTGCGGCCAGCGAGCACCACGTGTCCGCTTCGGCCAGGTACATGTGTTTAATAATTACTATCAGATCAAGAACACACCTAACTATGGGTACAGTTGGGGAGTAGGTAGGGAATCAGCGATCTATGCTGAAAATAATTTCTTCCGCACTGATCATGAAACAACTCCGGACCAATTCATTGAACGATTCAGTGGAACGGCCATCTATGCGGCGGGCTCGCTGGTCGATGCTGCTTCGCCGAATCACCTGGTCGATGTGCTTGCGGAATACAACGCTGTAAACAACCCTGATCTGCTGCCTAACGTGGGCTGGACACCTGTATTGTTCCTGGAGATAGAGCCGACGTTCAAGGTGCCGTCGACTATCATGAGTGGTTCAGGTCCTTTCAATTGGTAAGAGGTGGGCCTGAGAATATGGGCTACTCAACGTTGCAGGCGAGACCAATGCTTCGACAACTTGATCTTCGACGTGCCACATTCTGAGATATCGCCGGGATCTGTTCCGAGTGAGCTCTGCAGTTCTTTGTGAATATCTATCCAGGGTTGAGTGGAGCGAGGCTTGAGCGGGGGTAAACCGCCCTTCCCGACTTGCGAATTTTCCAAGCTTGAATTGTGTTCGAAAAGGTTGGTCAGCAACGGACGCGAAAGAACAAACACGATCCACGAAACCACACGAAGCCACACTAAATTCATGTTCTTACATCAGCCGGTCGACTAGCGAGGTCAGAGCCGGTTTATCAGGAGAATCAACACGAATAGAAGGACGATTGCTACTGCAGCAATGAGGATTAGTCTGTTGGATTAAGACTTTTTGATTTCGACGCTCGTGGTCCCGGTGGCGGTCTCGAAGGTGCTGTTGATCTTGTAGTCGTCGACTCTTTTGTCGAGCAGGTTTGCGTTGTCGATGAGGTTGTGCAAGTTTGGCGAAAAACGCCGTAAAGCGGCTAGGTTTGGGCTGGTTACTGAATTTAGGTAAGTTACCTATTAATTAGGTAAAGAATTAGGTAACTTCCGGAATAGTGGTAACAACTCACTAGTGATGGTAATGGAAGTGGTAATGACTTCTCACAGTATAAGACACCTCAATCACGCCCTCGGTGGTCAATAGGGTTGAAGTCTTTTACTTCAAGCTCAGTTCGCGGCGGAGGGCGGGGATGTTGGGTTTGAAGGGGTCGTCTGAGGAATCGTCGTCGCGACTTTCGTAATAAAGGAGCAAGCTCTCTAACAGGTCTCGACCTTCTGAAGTTTTGGAAGCTTCGCGAGGAGTCATGTCGTTCAGCGCAGGCACCGGGAGGTCAAACCACGAATCCCAGTGTTGCTGAGCGATCGCTTTCATCATCGCAAGCAGCTTCGTCAGCTGTAAGACTCTTTTTGTATTTCTTCAGAAACGACTCGGCAATAGTAGTTTCGACGACCCGCTTACCCTTCGCCTTGAATTCATGAATCCAATTGAAGATGTACCAGGGCATGAAGACAATGTTCATCGGTGACTCAGGATCAAAATCTTCAACCGGTTCGTAGTCGTTGAATTCTTCCCAGGCATCTGCGAGAGAATTCGGACCCAGCGTTTCATACGCGTGATCTAATAGACGAGGAATGAGGCCCGCCTCGACCTGTCGCTGGCGACGGTATTCGAATTCATCAGCCTCCACGGAACGCAGACAACACTTCTTATATTTCTTTCCGCTGCCACATGGGCATGGATCGTTTCTACTTGTTTTAGTCATGACAAGGGTACATCTCGGTCTTGCAAGGCCAGGACTTCTCGGTGGCTATGATTGTAGCAAAAGAATACTTGTACTGACCTCGTGAATTCCAGCTTGAGTGCGAGGCAGCGAAGACCCGACGCTAGCGCGTGTGGTTCAAAACTCCGAAATCCCACTCACGGCAATGGGTGAATGGTTCAAGTCCGGCCTACAAGAGACACTCAGTGAACTCAGAAATCCCCTACGGAAAGTTGGTGGGTAGTCGTAGCTGCGTGGATACAAGGACTCAAGTCGCAGAACCGCTTGCCGTAGCCAGCGGATGCTAGCTCTCAGCATTATCGAAACTGCTCAAAACCCGACCATGGTAAGACCTGGTCGTCCGGCATCAGATCAACCGCTTTTCAGTCAAAGATGTTACTTGCTGCCGCGGCAAACCCACGCCTTGCTTATTTACGCAATCACCCGCCGCTCTCACGGTTAATGCTAAGGTGAGTGCTAGCACCCGCTGGCTACGGCAAGCGGTTCTGTGACTTGAGTGCTCGTATCCTGGCGAAGGTAAGCGGGCGCTGCGGCTCTCTTCCTTGCCAGCAAATTCGCCCTCGCTCCGGAACTATCCAAGTAACTCTTTCTCAATTTTTTCACAGCTTCGGCGCACAGTGCTCGGTGAAAGCGTACGGAAGATACCGTCTGACGCCATGCGATCTTGAGGTCGCAATGTGCGACCTCAAGGTACCTGACTCTTCGGCCGTTAGCTGGAACATGAAATCTTCAGGGAATCGCTCCCGATTGCGCCGCACCTGTTCGTTGAGGTGCTTCGTTGTAACGCCATAGAGCGCAGCGAGATCAACATGGTACGAGAGCTATTGCCAGGAGAATGTATTCCATTGAGTACGCTCAAAGATATTCTGATTCTTCATATAAGGCTCATCACCCCGGAGCGGTGCGATGTCTATAGCACGTGAATCGCACCAACCTCCGGCGCCGTTCGGAGTGACGGAATGCAACTTGGCAGGTACTCGTCTAGTATCATGCCG
>JAMQPH010000211.1 GCA_023717605.1 Pyrinomonadaceae bacterium | reverse complement strand
GTGAGTATGTTGTCGTCCCGCTGCGGCTTCATCCTTCGCTCTCGTGCTGCAAGCAACTTCATCCTGGCAGGCCGCAACAAGGACTCCACCTCCGCTTGCGCGTCGGGCTCGTGCTGAATCCCACCAAGCCGATTCAACACGTTCTTGCCTTCAAAATTTCCGCTCTCCGTCACCCCATAGTGCCGGCAGAACTCCTCAGCCATTTCGGTCCCCAGCACCGCGGCAATCTCTCCCGGCTCCCAGACGAAGTAGCTTCCCTCATGCCCATTACTGTCGGCATCCTGTGCCGCAAAGAATGCGCCGTCTGGATGCGTGAGTTCACGACAAACGTACTCCAACGTCTCTTCCACGACCTCACGCAACCGATTCTCTTTGGTGATTCGCCATCCATCGAGGTAGATCCGAACCAGCTGAGCGTTGTCGTAGAGCATCTTCTCGAAATGGGGAATCAACCACTGGCCATCCACCGAGTAGCGGTGGAACCCGCCGCCGAGATGATCGTAGATCCCTCCAGCTGCCATGGTTCTTAGCTGTAAGAGCACCTGCTCTTGATAGGAGTCGTCTTTCGTCCGAGTCGTCTGGCGCAGCAACAGGCTGAGTGGAGGGACCGTCGGAAATTTCGGTCCCTCACCGAATCCACCGTGAACCGAGTCGAAAAACTGCACCAAGTTCTTGGCCGCCTCATCGAGCAAATCATCCGTCAACGGATCGGCCGACGACTGCGGCGTTCCGACTCGCAGCAGTCCGGTTTTCACCTTCTCCACATTCTTGCGGACATCGTCTTGATGATTCCGATAGGCCTCGACGACACCGCGCAAGACATCGGGAAATCCCGGCAGGTTGTGGCGGGGCACCGGCGGGAAATAGGTCCCCCCGTAGAACGGCTCTTGGTCAGGGGTCAGAAACATGGTCAAGGGCCACCCACCGCCCCGTCCCAGAAACACCTGCGCGGACTTTTGGTAGATATCGTCAAGATCGGGCCGCTCTTCTCGATCGACGTTGACGTTAATGAAGTCCCTGTTCATGAGCCCGGCAATTTCGATATTTTCGAAACATTCATGTGCCATGACGTGGCACCAGTGGCATGCCGAGTAACCGATCGACAACAAAATCGGCTTGTCCTCTGCTTTTGCACGAGACAAGGCTTCCTCGCCCCAGGGATACCACTCTACCGGATTCTCCGCATGCTGCCGAAGATAGGGGCTGGCTTCCGTGAGCAACCGATTCGGGACACAGTCCGCTTCTGTTGTTGGATCTGTCATCAACTCTTTATCCTCACAATTCGTCATACTACCTTGGCCCGGAGCCGCTCTGCAACGGACCTATTGATCTATGTTATAGTTCTGCTCTCCTTCGAAAGGCCCACTACATGAACGGCTCGACGCGCAGCCTCTCTTCCTCCCTTATTGTGGTCACTCTCCTGGGAATCATCCTTGTCCTGCTCCCACTGGGGGCCCAGGGATTCGCGCAATCGGAGGAAGATCATCGTGCATGGCTTCGAGCGCTCGACAGCCTGTCAAGCGAACGCATGCTC
This sequence comes from Pyrinomonadaceae bacterium, assembly GCA_023717605.1. GTDB lineage: Bacteria > Acidobacteriota > Blastocatellia > Pyrinomonadales > Pyrinomonadaceae > PSRF01. The sequence goes on along the minus strand of JAMQPH010000211.1, from coordinate 1,289 downwards.
GCCGACGTGCGCACGTTAAGCGGCCCGTCCTTCAATGGACGGCAGGCCGGATCAAAGGATGATCTCGGCTCGGCTTATTGGGTAGCCGACCAATTCCTTGCCTCTAAGATCAGTCTCGCCTTTGTGCCGTTGGATCGAATGAACGTTCGGCCTGGCAGTGGCGGAGGCTCAGAGCGACCTACCGGCTTCATGTCGAAACCATATCAAACTGTCGTCATTGCCCCCGAACCAACGCTGCAGATCTCTACGGCCAGGACTCCAGACAATCAGCGCCTCGGAACGGATTTTCTCCCGGTGCTCGATTCACCATCTGCGCATGCCCGTGCTCCGATCGTGTTCGTCGGCTATGGGATTATCGATACCACTGCGGACATGAATGACTATGCCGGAATCGACGTGAACAATTGCATCGTGCTGTTCCTAAGAGGAAAACCGGACCACTTCAAAGGAACAATTACCCACGCGGACAAAGTCCGGATCGCTCGCCAGAAAGGGGCAGTGGGATATCTGACCGCAAATGGACCGGTCCTCAGCTCCTACGAGATACGACGTGGCGTGCTGGGACAACCCAGCGCCTTCTACGGACTTTCTCCAGCACCCGACAACCTTCCCGGCGCGTGGATCAGCACCTCGCGAGCGGATCAAATCATTGCTGGTGACGACCATTCCAATCAAGATCGCCTCCGAAGTTTGCAGGATCAGCTCAACCGGGCCTCCGAGTCTCGGTCATTTAGCACGGAATACTTCGGGGCCCTCGAATGGGAATCGCGGCAGGAGCAGAGCCCCCTGATCAACGTAATCGCCCTGCTCGAAGGCACAGATCCGCAGTTGATGCAGGAAGCCATCGTAATCGGGGCGCATCGAGATCACTTCGGCCGCCAAGCAGGACTCTTGTTTCCAGGGGCCGATGACAACGCCTCAGGGACGGCCGTGATGCTGGAAGTCGCTCGCGTTCTGGCCAAGGCCGGCGCGCACCCTGGACGAACCATCCTCTTCATCTCCTTCAGCGGTGAAGAGCAGGGTCTGGCTGGCTCTCGGCTGTACGTAGAGCGCCCACTAGTGCCGACCGCCATGACCAGAACGATGATCAACATCGATCACGCCGGCGTTGGAAACGGACGGCTCACGGTAGGCGTGACAGGATTAGAGAAGAACGTCGCATTGGAGGCAGGACAGACGGCATGGTGCACCGACAAGCTCGATGTGTTCGGATTTTTCCCCGGTGGCGATCACGTGCCCTTCAAAGAGGCTGGTGTACCGACCATCACGGTCGTCAGCGGTGGAGTTCA
>JAMQPH010000175.1 GCA_023717605.1 Pyrinomonadaceae bacterium | reverse complement strand
CCTGATCCCTGGCGAAGACTGGCAACTCGTGACCGAAGGCCACAAGTTCCTCGAAGGGCCGGCCACTAACGCCAAAGGTGAAGTCTTCTTCAACGACGTAACCAACAGCAAAACTTACAAGATTGGACTTGACAGCAAGGTCGCACAATTTCTCGCAGACTCCAGGAAAGGCAACGGACAGGCCTTTGGCCCAAACGGCAGGCTTTACGCCGTAACGATGGCTGAGCAGAGAGTCATGGCTTACGATCACGACGGCAAGGCGACGGTAATCGCATCAGGCTTCGTGGGCAACGACATCGTCGTCGCTCACAACGGTAACGTCTATGTAACCAATCCTCCAGCCGACAATGCCATCGCGCCCAGCAATGTCTGGCTCATCAAGCCCAACGGCGAAAAGCGAGTCGTTGATGCTGGTCTCAGATACGCGAACGGCATCACCTTGTCGCCAGACCAAACGCTGCTTTACGTCGCTGACTATCGAGCTCATTGGGTTTACAGTTACCTGATTCAACCCGACGGCGGCCTGCAATTCAAGCAACGCTTCTACTGGTTGCATGTCCCTGACACTTCCGAGCAGAGCAACGCGGATGGGCTGCGCGTGGATCGTGACGGCAGGCTGTACGTGGCCACGGCAATGGGAATTCAGGTCTGCGATCAAGCCGGAAGGGTACAGGGCATAATTCCCACGCCGAATCGCAGGCTCTCGAATCTCAGCTTCGGCGGCAAAGACTTCGATACACTTTTCGCAACCTGCGGCGACAAGATTTATAAGCGCAGGCTTAAAGTGAAAGGTGCTCAAGCCTGGGCCGCACCGCTCAAACCGGCAGCACCGAGGCTTTGATTTACGCTTAATAGGATGACTCACATAGGTATCATTGGCGGTGGAAATATCAGTGAGACCCACGCCCGCGCTGCGCGAGAGATCTCAGGCGTCGAGCTAGCTGCGTGGTACGGACACAATCAGATTAAGACCCGGAGACTGAGTGAGCTTTACGGAGGAACAGCGTATGAAACCTTCCAATCGTTCCTCGATCATATGCCCATGGATCTGGTGTTGATTGGAAGTCCTTCCGGTTTGCATGCTGAGCAGGGAATCGCAGCGGCGCGTCACGGGTTGCACATCCTGGTTGAGAAACCGCTTGACATCAACACTGAGCGGATTGACTTGCTCGTAAGCGAATGCGATCGAGCTGGAGTAAAACTGGGAGTTTTCTTTCAGGATCGTGTTGCTCCCGGCATCAACAAACTCAAGGAGATGTTGGACGAGGGCAAGGCAGGCAAGCCGATTCTCGTCTCAGCCTGCGTCAAATGGTATCGCCCACCTGAGTACTACCGCGATTCTGGTTGGCGCGGCACCTGGGCGCTGGATGGCGGCGGCGCGTTGATGAACCAGGGAGTGCACACAGTGGATCTGCTGCTTTGGTTGATAGGCGATGTTACGCGCGTTTCCGCGAAAGCATTAACTGCGTTTCACAACGTAGAAGTGGAAGACACTGTGGTAGCAACGCTCGAGTTTGCTTGTGGGGCCATCGGTGTGTTGCAAGTTGCGACTTCGGTTTATCCCGGTTACCAGCGGCACATTGAGTTAACCGGTTCCGAGGGTACGATTATCCTTGAGCACGATCGGATAGTTGCGGCTGACTTGCGTAACCCGCTCAAGAACCTGGCGGAGGTTTCAGAATCGAACCAGAATCCAAACGCCACCTCACCCCTCGTGCCCGATGTCAGCGGCCATAGGCGAATACTGGAAGATTTCCTGCGGGCGATTGAGACGAACGGCCAACCGGTTTGCGACGGCCATGAAGGTCGACGCAGTGTGGAACTCGTGCAAGCTATCTACGAATCTTCACGCACTGGACAAAGCGTTAGCCTAACCCGTTAGCGCTTGAGCATTTCATCCATCACCCACGAAGTGCATGCGGCCGATTCGCCAGTGCTGGGACATTTGCCCACGCCGATCAATTGGTCAACCACTGTCTGAATCAGTGGTTGCTCAATATGCTGAGGATAATCGAAGGCATACTCGCTAACGTCCTTGCCGCTAATCAGTTTCACGGGTTCAGCGCCAAACGTAGAGAAAGAAATCTTGCCACAGCTTCCAACTATCTCCGTCACATCGCATTTGTCATAGGCGCTGAAACACCAGGTGCCAGTCCCGTGAACTCCCGATGCGAATCTAAACGTTCCAGTAACGATGTCCTCCGCACGATATCTTCCTGCCTGATTTGAGGCTCGGCCCTGAACCTCAACGATTGGACCAAGTGTGTAGTCGAGAAAGTCCAGCGTGTGAGAGGCAAGATCGACGAAGCGACCGCCGCCTGCGATCTCAGGTACAACCCGCCACGGCAGTGTTTCTGATGTGAGATCCTCGGGAGCCGCTGGCTGGTAAAGAGTGACATTGACGAAACGCGCATCACCAATCACGCCCGAATCCACAAGTTCTTTGATCTTGAGGAAACGCGGCAAAGCCCTTCGGTAGTAAGCAACCAACAGCGGCACGCCGGCGCTTCGACACCCTTCAATCATCTCCTGACACTCACCGAAGTTGAGAGCCATCGGCTTCTCAACGTAGACCGGCTTACCTGCCGCGGCACTCATGATCGTGTATTGCTTGTGAGATGAGGGTGGCGTGGCAATGTAGACGGCATCAACCTCAGCGTCGCGGATTAGAGCATCCGCATTGTCATACCAGCGGGGAACGTGGTGACGTTCAGCGTAGTCCCTGGCCAGAGCTCCATTGCGGCGCATCACGGCCACCAGGGATGAATGATCTGCCTTCTGAAATCCCGGACCGCTTTTGACTTCAGTTACGTCACCGCAACCGATCATGCCCCAACGGATGGTTCGCATATAGACGCCATTTTGCGGCAGCCCCAGTTTAGAGTTCAAGCTTTAACTCTTTCAAGTAGTGCGTCAGCTTAGAGTTCACACTTTAGCGTGCGGTTGCGAAACCACAACCTGAAGGTCGAACTCTGAACTTCCTGAATCCAATGAACCATTTCTGAAGGCCGGCTAAAATTCATTTGCCGTCACCGCAAAACTTCGTAATTCCGAGCAACTGGAAGCAAGACAAATGAAAAAGCGATGAATATATTCGTCACAGGATCGTCGCTCGCGGTGTCTACCTCTTAGAAAGAACGACTCTGCGAATGCTCGACTTTGTCGTCCCCCAATAAACCGCCTTCGGACGGGCAGTTTACGTTGTGATACTAAGGGAGGTCGAACATGCCGAAGCTTCGCTACAGTTTGTTTCTTGGTCTTTTCTTACTCTTAACGCCTACTGGAAACGCGCAAAGTCCACGATCTGCTCAGGACTTTTTCAATCGGGGATGGGAACAATTCTCTAAAGGAGACTATGAGCGCGCCGTCGCCAGCTTCACGCGCGTCATCGAGATCAACCGCTCGCACAAAGCTCGTTTCCGAGGCGGACAGAATTGGACCTCAAATACCTCGCCCGACAATAGTACGTCAGACTCCGATCGAATTATCTTCGTCAGCCCACTTACTGCGGCCGCTTATTTGAATCGCGGGTTGGCACGCTTTCATACGGGTGACCTGGACGGATCTCTTTCGGATTGCGATCAAGCCGTGGCGATCAACCCGCGACTGGTTCAGACTTACCTGAATCGCGGCACGATCCGGTGGATCAAAAGAGATCTCGACGGAGCCATTGCCGACTTCAACGAGGTGATTCAAAAAAATCCACATGAGGCGCAAGCGTACGGCAGTCGCGGCAACATTCGGGCCGAGAAAGGCGACTTGGTCGGAGCCCTCTCGGATCTCGATCAGGCTATATCCCTGAATCCTCACCAGGCTGACTTCTATGCCGACCGCGGGTTAGCTCGGCTGTGGAGCGGAGATACAAATAGTGCTCTTGTTGATTTTGAGCGAGCGATTCAAATCAATCCTCAATTAGCATGGGCGTACTATAGCCGCTCGCGGGGTTGGTATAACAAGAGCGACTTTGATACGGCAATAGCTGATCTAAACCGAGCGATCGAGCTCGACCCCCAGTTCGCCAGAGCTTATGGAAATCGGGGGTTGACGCACCTCCGTCTGGGGCGGGCGGCTGCAGCCGAGAAAGACTTCGCGGAATGTCTTAGATTGGATCCGTCTTTGAAGCCCGATCTTGATCGAAGTATTCAGGCAGTTAATGCAGTTCGTCCTCAGCCTTAGTTTTATGACCGTTGGATGTGGAGGTTCACAACAGATCTTGGTGACGGCTCTCACTGGCAATCGTCTTTAGTGAGTTGGTCATCCACCATGCGCCAGATGTTTCGATGATTTTTGTCCTGCAGCTCTAACGGCAGAACGCTTTCCGGAAAGTTCTGAAAGCAAATGGGACGGGCAAAGCGCTTGATCGCAAAGGCACCCACGGAAGTCCAGTGTGCGTCAGTCGTGGCCGGATAAGGCCCTCCGTGGTGCATGGCGGCACATACCTCAACTCCAGTGGGAAATCCATTAAAGACTAGTCGCCCAACTCTTGTTTGCAGCACACCGATTAACTCCGCAAACTCATTCAGATCGTCATTCGTTCCATGGATCGTCGCGGTTAGATGTCCCCGAAGTCCGCGCGCCACTTTCATTAGTTCATCCTTCGAGGCTGCAGAAACAACCACAGTGGAAGGCCCGAAGACTTCTTCGCTAAGCTCTTCACAACTCAAGAGTGTTCTGGCGTTTGTGATCAAGACTGCGGGTTGAGCTTCAGTTTTCTGCTGTTCTGCAGAGACTGCTGAGCGCCGCATGCGAATCCCCTCAACTTGCTGCAAACGTCGCAGGCCGTCCTGATAGGAGCGGAGAATCCCGGGATGCAGCATGGTCGCGGGCGTTGACGTGGCGAACAACTCCTCGGTTCGATCGATGAATTGGTCCATCTCTGAACCTGCTAACCCCACTACGATGCCCGGGCAAGTACAAAATTGCCCGACGCCAAGCGTAACTGATTGCTGCAGGCCAACAGCGAAAGCCTCTGCTCTCTCGCGCAAGGCACCGGGGAGAACAAAGACGGGATTGACGCTTCCCATTTCGGCATAGACGGGAATGGGATTCGGGCGCTGTACGGCTGCGTCAAAGATTGCGCGGCCACCCCTCAACGAGCCTGTGAATCCGACAGCGCAGGCTGAAGGATGTTGGACCACCTTGAGACTCAACTCATGGCTGGTTCCCTGCAACAAGGAAAAGACGCCCCCAGGCATCCCTGATTTTTCGGCTGCATGCACAATCGCGCTCGCGACCATCTCGGAAGTTCCGGGGTGTGCCGGGTGCGCTTTGACAATCACTGGATTTCCGGCCGCGAGTGCCGAAGCGGTGTCGCCTCCGGCCACCGAGAAAGCGAGAGGAAAATTGCTTGCACCAAAGACCACAACTGGTCCAATCGGGATCAGCATACGTCGCAGGTCGGGCTTTGGCAGAGGCTTACGCTCAGCGTCAGCAAGATCGATCGTTGCTTCGAGCCAGCAACCCTCTCTGACTATGCGAGCAAACATGCGAAGTTGATCCACCGTCCGGCCACGTTCGCCCGTAAGTCTTTTCAACGGTAAACCCGATTCCGCAGACGCTCGCTCGAGCAATTGCTCTCCCGGAGCAACGATTTGCTCCCCTATGTTTTCCAGAAAGACCGCAATGTCTTCTGGTGATCGTCGCCTCAACTCGAGCGCAGCGGCATCCGCCAAACTGAACGCGCGTTCGATTTCAGAGTCAGAGGCTTCGAAGAAAAGCGGCTCAAGCTCCTGACCCAGTGCGGGATTGAAGGCACGGAATGTCACCGCATCCTTGTTCGCCGCACCGGATGGCTTTCCGCCAATGATACTGGTGCCGTGTAGTTCCATAATCTGGTTATATCAAAAAGGAGTTGGCCTGCGAATCATTGTAGGGGCGTCCCTCCGTGGACGCCCCTCGGTTGGGTAGAGACTTGTTGAAGCTGCCACAGGCGCACCCGCTATCTTTTGAGGTGCACCCGGCGAGAGGAGGGGCGCCCACCGAGGGACGCCCCTACAATGTTCCATCAGCGGCGTGTTCCTTCGATTTCGGTTCTCACTTTGAAAAGCGTCTTGCCGGCAGTCACGTAAAGCGTCTTCAAGTCGGCACCGCCGAACGCGCAGTTGGTCACCAACTCTTCGGGGATCGGGATGAACTTCAACAGTTCGCCGGAAGGAGCGAATACATGAATGCCCGGTTTGGTGTCGAGTGTTTCACTGGTACCGCGGCGCCGGTGCAAGCCGGCGGCGACATACAAATTTCCTTTCACGTCAATCGACATCCCATCGCCGCTGCGGCCGGGATAGAAGTTATGAAAGATACGCATGTTGGTAGCCGTGCCATCAACCCCTAGATCGTAGGCGCGGATCATTCGCGCTCCCTTCTCGCCGGGATTCGCCTCAACCAAATACAATATCTTGTCGTCAGGAGAGATGACGAGCCCGTTGGGAACCTGTATTTCGGGCGGCGCCAGAATTCGTGTTACACGGCCGTTAGGATCGATTCGATAGACACCGCCCTCGCCGGTATTGGTCGCAGGTTTGTCGCTAAAATAGATTCGGCCTTTCCCATCAAGCGTCACATCATTAGGCGCAACCAAATCCTTACCCTCGTATTTTTCCGCAAGGATTTCAGTCTTGCCGCTTTTCAGATCTGTGCGAGTAACCCGTGTTGGTGTGCCTGCCATCTTGTCACCTGACTCACAGGCGATCAGACGCCACTCAGGATCAAAGACCAGGCCGTTGGCGTAGTTGGCGGGATGTCGAAACGTCGAAAGCTTCCCATCAGTTCCCAGTTTCATGATTCGATTGTTGGCCTGATCGGTGAAAAAGACGTTCCCATCAACGTCTACAGTTGGCCCTTCGGTGAAAGCGATCGTCGTGGCAACCTCTACGTTCTGGGCCACTGCCAGCGTGGTACCCAGGAACACCACGAACACACCAAGCGCGAGATATCTATTCACTCCAATCTCCCTTTCTAGGTTGTAGATCTTCCCCCATCAGTTCTTAAACTGGACCACAACGGCGAGCAGATGCAGATAAGAGAGTGTTTCTTAAAGGGAACCTCGACTCTGCATCACGGCTTTGCCGCCTGATGTGAGGCGGTGGGTATGCCCCGCCGTTCCGCTCCACGTTCCATTAGGGCTGCGCCCCTGGTTCGGGCTTTCCCCCGAGGCTTGCAATAACTTTGCCATTCATAGCGCTTCACGACGCGCCGTCACTCGAAGGGTTGCAACTACGCCTGTATGCCACCAAGGGGCAAAGCCCGCACCAGGGGCGAAGCCCAGTGTTTGATTGCGCCTGGCCGGCGGGGCAAAGCCACCGCCTCACATCGCGCGGCAAAGCCGAGACGAAGGTTGAACCATCATTCTAAGAAGCGGCATAACCCGTTCCGGATGAATTAAAGAGTCAGAGACCTACAACGAAAACTCAACGAAACGTGA
>JAMQPH010000142.1 GCA_023717605.1 Pyrinomonadaceae bacterium | reverse complement strand
CTCGATTCGGACCCCGCCATCCGCTGGCAGGTGTTGCGCGATCTTGTCCATGCGCCGGCTGAGGTCGTCGCGGCGGAGCGCGCGCGGGTGGCCACCGAGGGCTGGGGTGCCAGACTGCTGGCGTTACAGGGTGAAGACGGCAAGTGGGCGGGAGGCACGTGCTTCCCGGCGCCGAGCTTCAACCATTCCGACGAGAACCAGGGCCAGCCCTGGATCTCCACGCTGCCGACGCTCCAATTGCTCCATGATTTCGGGATCGACCCGCGCGATGACCGCGTGCGCCTGGCGGTGGCCCTGGTCAGAGACCACTGCCGTTGGGAACACGCCGGGCAGCCGTTCTTCAGCGGCGAGGTCGAGCCGTGCATCAATGGCAGGACCGTCACATTGGGCACCTACTTTGATCAAGAGGTGGATGGCGTGATCGCCCGCCTACTTGATGAGCAGCTCGAGGACGGCGGGTGGAACTGCGAGGTGGAGAACGGTTCCGTCTGCTCGTCGTTCGCGACCACGATCAACGTCCTGGAAGGACTGTTGGCGCACGAGCGCGCAACCGGTGACTCTGCGGAATCCATCGCGGCTCGGCGCCGGGCTGAGGAGTACCTACTCGAACGAAAGCTGGTCCGACGTAAGACGACCGGCGAAGTGGCCGACCCAGCATGGCTGCAGTTCTCTTTTCCGACCCGCTGGCAATACGACGTGCTGCGTGCCCTCGAATACTTCCGCTTGGTCGGGGATGTGCCGGACTCGCGGATGGACGAAGCGATCGATTTGCTCCGATCCAAGCAGCAGCCGGACGGCACCTGGCCGCTGGAGAACACGCATCCCGGCAAGGTCCACTTTGCGCTCGAGGACGCCGACGGTCAGCCCAGCCGGTGGAACACGCTGCGGGCACTGCGTGTCCTCAACTGGTACGAGCAGTCCGCTAGCTGAGCCGGTCCGCGTCGCGCCACGTTCTGCCTATTGCAGCTAGTCCGGCCATGGCATCGACGAAGATTGCCGCTACCCTTCTAGCGATTGCGCTGAACTCGTACGCGGACACTTTGTGCGCGGTCATAGTGAATTCTCCTGCGCGGGCCTCGACAGTCGGATCAACACTTCGGCGACTTGCGCTTCTTGCCGATCGTGCTGCGTGCTTCGAATTTCTTGATATGATCAGGCGCGTACGGAATCTTGCACGCCCCAACCAGGTCGACGGCGACCTTGCCGATGCCGTTGGCCGTATCGACTGCGAGCTTGTGGAGTGGTATGACGTAGCAGGCGACGGCGATGACGAAACTGTTCATCACGTATTTGACGCGATTGGGCTGCTGGTGGATCGACTTCGCCACGCGCTGCAGGAGCGACTTGATCTCGGCAAGGTCGAGGTCCGCGTCCTCCTTGGTGGCGACCATGCTGCTGTAAGTCTGCCAGCCGGCCGAGGCGATGGCTTCGTCCTTGGATTCGATCCACTTCAGGGCAATCTCTCGACCATGCGGGCTCGCGGATGCCACCCACGGGACTGTGAATTCGGCGACCATGCCCCAGCTAGCGGCTTCGATCCACTTTTGCAGGTCCTTCTTGGTCATCTTCGCGTCGTCCGCGATCAGTCCGGCGAGGTACATCGCGTCGGCGATGCCGGTGTCGTAGAGATCCAGAGCGAGCTGGTAGTCCATCTTGACGCGTTTCTGGATCTTCTTCATGTCCTCGACCTTGACGCCGAGGCACGGCTCCTGAGCGCCGTGAGTCATCCACATCTTCTTGGTTTGAGCGGTGCCGAGCTTCTCGAGCTCGGCGACGATGTCTTTGGCGGTCATTTACTTTCTCCCTCAAGCTGCATCTAACGCGCAATCGGCTCGTACTAACCACTCTTACCAGATCTCGCGTCTCATCGCTATGTCTCTCCGCTGACCAGCGGGCTCTGTAACGGCTACAAGGTCGCCTTTAGTCTGGACGACGGGTTTGATCCCAAGTTGGTAATTTCAATCAAAGGGCTTCATGATAATAACCGGCCGCTCAAAACACGCCGTTGATACCCCGCAGAACTTCGCATATCATCGAAGGACTGGCGTAACACAAATCACTAAGCAAATTGACTTTTGCTAGTCATGACGTTTCTTTAGACAGATCAGTGGGCCGGACATGATGTTTGGTGAAGTGAACAAGGTATCTTACAGCCTCCCGACTTGACGGATTGTCGGGCCAACACAATCGCAGTACTCTCTGAGATCACGCAGACTCCAGAAATAGATCTCACTGTGGTCCATCAGCAAATGCAAAGAATACTGATCATCCGCGACGATCCGGTAACTGCTCAGGGGCTTCAGGAATCTCTACAGCTTCCTAACTGCTCAATTGAAGTTGCTGAAGGCGACGCTGATGCTTTACAGCTCCTGCGATTGAGCTCATTCGATGTAGCTTTGACGAGTCCCAGGAGCCCAATCAAAGAAGATCTCTCGCTAATTACCCAGATCGAACAAATCAGACCGGGCGTGAGAACGATAATCCTGGCCCCGGAAGCAACTCCCGAAGATGTAATCGCGGCACTACGTGCTCGCGTGTTCGCGTGTTTCAGTAGTCCGTTCGACGTGGTTGAGGTAGCTGCCATGACCGAGCGCGCGCTTCAAGCCGGTGACTGGCGCAGCTGCATTCAGGTTCTGTCTGCTCAGCCAGATTGGATTGCCCTGCGTGTGACCTGTCAGATGCTGACAGCGGAACGATTGGTGCGTTTCATGACCGAACTGAGTTCAGATTTAGCGGATCCGGATAGAAGCGCCCTGCTTACCGCCTTCCGGGAAATCCTCTTGAATGCAATGGAACACGGCGCTGGCTTTGATCCGGAAAAAGTGGTTGAGGTCTCAGCCATTCGCACCGAAGGCTCTATTGTCTATCACTTTCGTGACCCGGGTCCGGGTTTCCGAGGCAAGGAGTTGCCACACGCAGCTTCGTCCAACCCTCCCGACAACCCACTAGGACACATTGAATATCGGATGGCCCAAGGTATGCGCCCTGGCGGTTTCGGTATTCTTCTTGCACAGCAACTCGTTGACGAAATGATCTTCAATGAGCCTTGCAATGAGGTCTTGCTGATCAAGCGTATGTCCTGAGTTCAGCGAAGGCTCGCTGCAGGCAAGCCAAGCTGCCGGCGGGAGTATCGTCGGCTGACTCTGCCGGCAATCGGTCAGCCTCTGGGTAACGCTACATGACAACTCCGGGATGGTTGGCAGCGTGACTCGTTCAACACGCAATATTCTAATTGGTCTCGCGTTGGGTATCGCGACCGGCGTCTTCCTGGGCGAGCTGTCCGGGATCTTTAAGTTCGTGGCCGATGCCTATGTCCGGCTGCTCCAGATGACCGTGCTGCCCTACCTGATCGTTTCGGTGATCGGGGGCTTTGGTAGCCTGGATGGTTCAAAAGCGCGCCGTCTCTTTCTGCGCGTGGGACTGCTCACAGTTTTGTTGTGGGGACTTGCGCTCGGCCTCGTGTTCCTGATGCCGCTCGCATTCCCCCAAGTCGTGACAGCCTCCTTCTTCAGCACCACGCTTGTCGAAGAGGTGCCACCTCTCGATTTCCTTTCCTTGTACATTCCGACGAACGCGTTCCACTCACTGGCGAATAACGTGGTGCCCGCAGTCGTCCTCTTCAGCGCATTTACTGGCGTCGCGCTGATCGGCATAGAGCAGAAAGAGCCGCTGCTTTCCTGGCTCTCGGTGGTGGAGAAAGTACTGGGTCGGGCGAACAAGTTTGCGGTCCGGCTGACGCCAATCGGGCTGTTCGCCATCGCTGCGAACACCTTGGGCACGATGGACACCGAGCAAATGGGCCGCCTGCGAGTTTTTCTGATCGGGTACGGAGCAATGTCGCTGCTGCTCACGTTTTGGATCCTGCCCGGTCTGGTTGCTTGCCTGACCCCGATTCCTGCGCGTCGTGTCTTGCA
>JAMQPH010000128.1 GCA_023717605.1 Pyrinomonadaceae bacterium | reverse complement strand
CCAAGATCGCTCATGGAGTCATTCTCGAAGAACTCGAGCGGATGATTCATCTGACTGTCGATCCCACGCGAAGCGATTATGGGGTGTTCACCGGGATTCAGATCCACGCCCCGGAAGGCCGACACTTCGTGTGGCCTGGGGCCGCCTATGTAGTGATGGATGGGAAACAGCTGAGCCTGTCCGACGTGAAGGAATAAAGATTTCGAAGAGTACTGACGTGAACCGGAAGAGCGACGTGGCTTGCCGCGTCGCGACACCCTGTGGTGGGTCGGCTTACACTACGGGCTTGTCAATCTCCTTCTGCTCGAGCTTACCTGCCTCAAACTTGATGGCCTTTTCAACCGCCTCGGTTAATGATTCTCCATACGCAAATATTCTGAAGCCGACATAGGCCGTGAAACACCCCACTGCCAACTCACCGACGCCGACCAGCATTGCGGCGCCGAGACCCAGGGCGAAACCGGGAACCGCCCCGTGGCCCGGGAGGGAGTGAACGAACTGCCAGGTTCCCCGACCTATCGCTCCCAGGCCTCCCTCGACGGTCGTCAACACGCCCTTGCCGCTCGCGGAAGCAGAGTCGGTCCAGGACGCCGTCTCAACTTCTATTGTTTCGATAGTGTCGGTTGTGCTTTCTTCCATATTCATCTCCTCCACACTCAATAATTAATGGGCGCATTTTATCTGAAAAGGAACGGCCTGTAAAGCTGTGCCGAACACGAGCATCTCGGTTATACAGAACGTTGTCCTGCAGAGAGGACGGCGAATGCACGATAGCCGACGGGAAATTGGAGTCAGAGTATTCGTTCATTGACACGGTCGCGAAGCACGGAGGTCCCGCATCTGCTTGTTGACGAGATTCTCCTCCAGCAGGATGCTGAAAAAGGGGGCGGGGTGGATGGGACGATCCCCGTGCTCGCGCAACGCACGGTCGCGGACTCCCCTCGTTGGACGCGCGCAGTTGGGATCATCCCAGCCACCCCTTATAAAGGGATAGTTCGCTGCGGCCTTGCTTGGGACAAGGCGCGTCTCGGCGCGCCGGGGTTGGGCGGGTGAGAAGGCTGGCCTTTTTGAGCATCCTGCGCGCGGTTCTCCGGTTGTCCTAGACGTGCGGGCCATTTAATTTCCACCGTGCCACAATAGTTTTTCCGCAGACTCCTAGCGTACATTCACTTTTCCTAAGCCTCTACTGTCGCCGAGGGACCAGGCATTTTGGCAATTACTCTGCTTAAACGAACAAGCTGGCACAGAAGTTGCTGCAAGCTATGCTATTACTGGTGGGCTTGATCCAAATCAGGCCATGATCCCCAAAAATAAACCTAGGAGGAGGAAGTATGCAGAGCCTAGCATTTGTACTTTCCATCGTTGGATTTGTACTGGAACTCACAGTATTTCTCATGAAGTTCGCTATCATATAAGATTGACGTCGTCTTGCGGGCTGCGTGTCTTTAAAACCCGCAGGAACTGAGTAAAATGGCCACTCATGTTCACTTGTGAGCATGAGTGGCCATTTTTTTGTCACAAACCAATCACATTATATATCTGTCTTCTTTAGGGAGGTTGCCCCCTAGGCGCC
>JAMQPH010000125.1 GCA_023717605.1 Pyrinomonadaceae bacterium | reverse complement strand
ATAGACAACGTGCACTCCGGCCTGTTCCAGGCGCCTGGCCCATTCGATGTTGCTCTCCTCATCGAAACGAGCCTTTAGTTCAACAAGTGCGGCAACCTGCTTCCCTTGTTCCGACGCTTCAATTAATGCTTTTACTATCGGGGAGTTTTTGCCTGTGCGGTACAGGCAAATTTTGATCGCAACAACGTCGGGGTCAGAAGCAGCTGCGTTAATAAAGTCAGTGACCGCACTGTACGAGGTGTACGGATGATGCAACAAGATGTCCTTGCTCTTGATGGCCTCAAAGCAATTCTCACTTTCGCGGAGCAGTACAGGAGTCCCCCGGAGCAAAGGACGATCTTTCAACTCCGGCCGGTCCATTTCGTACAGCTGCATGAGGTCAGGGATATTGAATGGCCCATCAACACTATAAACGTCATCCCTCGTCAGCTCGAGAGCCTCTGTGAGATACGAAACCATCTCACTCGGCATCTGTGCCGCCACCTCTAAACGAACTGCATCACCAAAACGCATTTGTCGGACATGTTGCTGCATAGTCCGGAGCAGATCGCTTGCTTCGTCCTCCTTGATGTCGTGATCAGCGTCACGAGTAACCCGAAACAGGTGACAGCGACCTGTTATCATTTGAGGGAAAAGTGCTTCTATGTTGGCGGAAATCAAGCTACCGAGAAACGTAAAGCTGGATCCTTTCTCGTCGATAGGAACCAGCTTCGGTACGATCGGCGGAAGTTTGATGCGGGCAAATCGCGCCCCTTTCAGAGTCCCAACCGGTTCGTTTGTTTTCTTGCGCCGCTGCGGAGCGACCATCACGCCGAGGTTTAGACTAAGATTGGAGATGTAGGGGAACGGGTGACCCGGGTCAACGGCCTGGGGCGTCAAGATCGGAAAGACGTTTTCCAGAAAATAATCATTGGCCGTTTTCTTTTCGCGTCTGTTTAGCCCTTCATATGGCCGAATTACGATGCCCCTCTCAGCCAGATTCGGCAGAACATCCATTTTCAGGCATCGCATCTGCGTTTCCAGCATTGGCCTCAGTCGGGCGCTGATTTCTTTTAGTTGCTCGGAGGCGGTCATACCGTCCGGTGAGGTTTCCGTGATGCCCGCGGCCAGCGCCTCCTGCAAACCTGATACACGTATCATGAAAGACTCGTCCAGGTTTGAAGAGAAGATCGCCAGAAACTTCAGGCGTTCAAGTAGCGGGTGACGTTGATCCAGGGCCTCCTCCAACACGCGACGATTGAACTCCAGCCAACTGAGCTCACGATTGATTAGGAGATGTTTCTGATGTCGGAGGTTGCGCGGCGACGTCCTATGTTTTTGAGTCGTTTCACGCCCTCTTGGTTTTGCTTTTGCTGCTGCGGTGCTCATCTGGAATTTTGCTCAATTCTGTTTGTGTTCGGACTGCCTTTATACGTGAATACGCATCAACGTCCGATAGATTATTAACTATGTCTGCGCTGTTTCTTTCCCTGCTGCTCTCTATTTTCCGCGACGGGCTCAATCGGATCGTTCGTCAAAACTCTAACTGATCCCCAACTACTGAACGCGCCGCCGCACATCAAATGCCGGGCTCGTTCCTCGCGGTCTGGGTTTTCGTATTGCTCCGTCGTGTTCCAAATAGTCCAATACTAAGAGTGCATTTTCTTCGGGAGTGTGTTCTACGGCATCCAATACAAGTTCGGCATCTTGCGGGATTTCGTAGACATCGCTGATCCCAGTGAAATTAGTGATTTCACCTCTTCGCGCTTTGGCATACATCCCCTTGGTATCGCGCTGCTCGCAGACTTCAAGCGGAGTATTCACAAAAACTTCTATAAAATGATCGTCGCCCACCATATTTCTAACCTCGTTTCGGGTTGCGCGATACGGGCTCACTGCGGCACAAATCACTGCCCCGCCATGGCGCACAATTTCCGCGGCGACAAAGCCGATTCTTCGAATGTTAACATCGCGATCTTCCTTGCTGAATCCAAGTCCATGTGAGAGATGCGTGCGTACGACATCGCCGTCCAGCAATGTAACCTGCCGGCCGTTTTCGAGGAACAACTCCGTGAGGATCTCGGCTGTGGTCGATTTGCCGGCACAGCTCAATCCTGTAAACCAGACGCAGACGCCCTGTCTATGACGAGGGGGATGGGTCTCTTCCAGAATTTCAGCGACCTCCGGGCGGGTGAACCATTCGGGCAACGTTCTGCCACGATGGAGGTATTCTTCCCGTACCTGCGATCCGGAAAGAGAAAGAGTACGTGATTTGGCAGATAGTTTTGAAAGTTCTTCATAGCGATCCTCATCGGGCATGTAGACTAATTCGCTAAAAGCCAAAACACTTATTCCAACTTCCTCACTGAACTTTTCGACCAGAGCTTGAGCCTCATAGGGCTGATAGAAAGGCTCTCCCATCGAATTCAAACCAGGACTAGCATGATCGCGCCCAATGATCATGTAGTTGGCCCCATAGTTACGCCGGATCAAAGCATGCCAGAGAGCTTCACGTGGGCCGGCCAAACGCATTGCCAGCGGCAATAGCGACAGCAGAATCCGCTGAGAGTCGTAATAACCTGCGGCCATCGCCTTATAAGTGCGTACCCTGGTGTAATGGTCTACGTCGCCAGGTTTGGTCATGCCAACTGCGGGATGAAGCAACAACACTCCGTCTCGTTCCTGAATCGCGCGTTTGGTAAGCTCCTCGTGCGCCCGGTGTAGTGGATTGCGAGTTTGGAAGGCAATCACATTCTTATGACCGAGCGCTTCCAAACTCTTCCGAGTTTGCTCAGGTGTTAACCGCAAGTCAGGAAAGTCATAGTGACGCGGAAGCTTTATCGCTTGTATGGGACCAGAGATGTTGAGCTTACCCCAGCGGTACATTTCTGCCACTAACGGGTGGCGCGGATCATCTGTGCAAAGCATCGTTCGTGCTTCTGCCGATAAATCCCATTCATAAACTTCTTCTACAGTCATTATCGCCAGCGGTTCATTCTTGCTATCGCGCAACGCGATATCTTGATCCAAGCGAATCGCGCGGCCAGGCTCCACAGAAAGTGTGATGGATATGGGAAAAAGATACCCATTGGTTAAGCGCAGATCGTGCAGCACGCTAGCATGATCCGCCTGGCCCATGAATCGATCTAAGGGTGAGAATGCACCCGTCACCATTAGTTCCAGATCGCAAACTTGACGATCGGATAGTTGCACAGAATGAAGACGGCTAGCGTAGTCCCTCAACTCATCGATAGGTCTTTCATCAAATAAATTTACTAACTTACCCCCATACGGAGAAATAAGTTTTGTAGAGTCCGTCTCCCCGCTGACGTTAGTGATAATCGTCATACCTGCAACCTATCGCGATAATTTGGAATACAATAATTCAACCTGTGCTGTTTGCCTGGTTGTAATACTGTTGTCTGCATTGTGTAGAAAAGTAAGCTAACTCATCATTTCCGCCATACTCGGCGGGGCAGAGCCGCCGCCGCACATCAAGGCGGCGACGCAGAAGGAAACAATCGCATCGGATGGATGCGATCACAGACCGGTCCTTCGCTCCAGCTCTTCAGGGTACCTGGCCCCTTGCACTTCGATCTTTGAAGCGGCGCTATCAATCTCACGGAGATCGTCGGAGGTAAGTTCGACTGAAACTGCTCCGATGTTCTCGTCCAGGCGATTGAGTTTCGTCGTGCCTGGGATCGGAACAATCCAGGGCTTCTGGGCAAGCAGCCAGGCGAGCGCTAACTGGGCCGGTGTCGCGTTCTTGCGCTCTCCGATTGACCGAAGCAGATCAACCAGCGCCTGATTAGCTTGCCGCGCCTCAGGCGTAAAGCGAGGAACGATGTTGCGAAAGTCGGAAATGTCGAAGGTAGTATTCTCATCGATCTTTCCCGTCAGGAAGCCTTTACCAAGAGGACTAAATGGAACGAAGCCGATGCCGAGTTCCTCGAGGGTCGGTAACACTTCCACTTCAGGCTTTCTCCACCACAGCGAGTATTCGCTCTGGAGCGCCGTAACCGGATAGACAGCGTGTGCGCGACGGATCGTTTGCACTCCCGCTTCAGAAAGCCCAAAGTGCTTGACCTTACCTTCCTGGATAAGGTTCTTCACCGCTCCCGCAACGTCTTCGATTGGCACGTCCGGATCAACGCGATGTTGATAGAACAGATCGATGGTGTCGGTCTTGAGTCGCTTGAGCGACGCTTCAGCGACCTCTTTGATGTGCTCCGGCCGGCTATCCACGCCCATCTGCTCTCCGTTTGGACCAAGTTTGAAACCGAATTTGGTGGCTATCAACACTTGACCGCGAAAGGGGGCGAGCGCTTCGCCTACAAGTTCTTCGTTTGTAAACGGGCCGTACACTTCAGCAGTGTCGAAGAACGTTATGCCGCGTTCTACGGCCGTTCGAATGAGTGAGATCATTTCCTGCTTGTCTGCAGGCGGCCCGTAGCCAAAGCTCATTCCCATGCAGCCCAGCCCGAGAGCCGACACTTCCAGGTTGCTCTTTCCAAGTTTGCGCTTCTGCATTGTTTCTCCTCAAAGTAGCGTTAGATCATATTCTGTCACGCGGCCTGATATTGTAAAATACTCGTCCGGTCCTTTGCCGGAGGGCTGTGAGCCACTTCTTTTGAGTTTCAATTTCTGATTTCCTCCACTTGATTGTCTTCTTACGGTCATCCTATTTCAAATTTAGCAGACGTACGCATAGCGCCGCTCCTTTTCTTCTTGCGGCAATGCGCCGCAATGACGTACAAAGTCACAAGTGGCAGAACTATCCCTCGGTACTAGCTTGTCCCACTATCGCATCATCAGCAAGATCGGTGCGGGAGGAATGGGTGAGGTGTACCGGGCCCAGGACAATGAACTGGGTCGGCCGGTGGCTTTAGTCGCGTGGAGTTTTAACTTCGACCTAAATGGCGCGTAAAGAGGCCGAATCTGAAACTCCACGCGACTAAAGTCCGGTGGTATCTATTCCGGATCGCTACGGCGCTGTTTCTAGGTCGAAGCTGAACACCACGCGGCTGAAGCCGGTGGTATTCGAGTTTTGACACAGTCTCTACCGCGCGGTGGTACTGACCTCATGACACCCAAGTTGAGTTATTACGCAGTCTCTACCGCGTTCCGGGTACTGACCTCATTGATTACAAAAAGCTGGTGCGCCAATGTGCCGCAGTGCCATACTCGCTAAGAGTCATAATGACCAATCAACGATACTTCGTCCGGTTAATAGTCGCGGCTTCGCTCTTCGCACACGCAGCGGTGGTCGTAAGATCTGTTCAGATGCCGGTGAGCAAACCGCAAGCCGCTGACGTGCCGGCGCCACGAACTGATCATAACTCAATGCTTGCGCACTCAGAATTACTCGAGAAGGCTAAGGAGGGACGAATTGATATCTATTTCGAAGGCGACTCGATCACGAGACGTTGGGGCGCGAGCGACGAACAGTACCAACACTTTCTGGCGAACTGGCGGCAGAATTTTTTCGGCTGGAATGCCGCCAATTTCGGCTGGGGCGGCGATACAACGCAGAACATACTGTGGCGTCTCAACAATGGCGAGCTGGATAACGTAAATCCTAAAATTATTGTCTTGCTGGCCGGCACGAATAACGTCGGAAACAACTCTCATCAACGTGGCGACGATCCCAGGGTTACGGATATTACACGCGGAATCAAAGCCATTGTTGATACTTGCCGCCGCAAGGCTCCGAGCGCCACGATTGTGTTGACGGGTATCACTCCACGCAACGACAACATGTCGGTTATGACTATCATCAACGAGATCAACCGCCGGATAGCAAAACTTGCCGACGGGAAAAAGACTAGATATCTGAACATCAACGACAAGCTGGCTGACAAAGACGGCAGGTGGTTCGCAGAAATGGCGAACAACGACGGGCTACACCTGGATGTCAAAGGCTATCAGGTGTGGGCCGGCGCTCTAAAGCCTATCTTCACTGAATTGCTCGGGCCTCCGGCGAAAGAAGATCACGCACCACCACCGACCGGCGACCTCTCCACTATCCGACCTGCTGCCCGATAGGCTCACTGCGGCTATCGCCCATACTCTCCAGGGTCCGTGAGTCTGGATCCTCTATACTCTCCAAGTTTGAGGCCGCAAAATGTTAGGGTATCCTCATGCCAGGAGTTTGCCACAGCCTAAAAAGTCAACAGAATTACCCGCGATCGTGTTTTGGCGAAGGATAGCTAACGCAAGTATTAGAGCCATTGGGGAAGGCTACACCGCCTTTACCGACCCGCCAAAAGCTAGAATTGGAACATCAAAAGTGTTATAAACAAACTCAGCACTTAACGCTTAATTGTTCATCCCCCGTAATGAACACTCCCATCGTTCTAACTCCGACATGTAGCTGTTCGGGTTTGATTAGCTCGACGTTATTGCCAGGGGGTTTCAATGCACAAACCGTTTCTTATTCTCGTCTTCCTGGTTCTGTTTGGCTCTTATTTAGATCAAGTCGCAGGGCAAGCAACAGGTACTAATACCCAGCCTCTAACAAACATCAACAACCCAAAGGATCCGGAAACCTCTGAGACGGCAATTGCCGCTTCGACGGAACCGACCGCCGAATCAAAAGGATTGTTCGAAGAGGGAATGAAACTCGCAGAAGCAGGACAATTCTCAGAAGCAGCTCAAAAGTTCCAGCGGGCATTAAAACTCCAACCTGAATACGCTGACGCTTATGCCGCACTTGGCCGTGCGTACTTTAAGATGCGGCAGTGGCAAAAGGCGAGCGAGAACCTACGCCGAGCGGCCGCATTGCACAGAAAAGAAAGCGAGGCACAAGATGCACTTCGGCAGAAGCTGGCGATGGGAAAACGGGAACGAGCCAGCGGACCAGTAAGGGCCATCCCGACTCCCGAAACAAAACTACAACAAGCGACCAGCGCAAATGCTGCCGGCGTGAAAATAGTGCGTATAGAAACAGGAACAACAACCCAACAACCGCAACAGCGGAAAGACGCCAACAATTCTCGTGACGCCGGCCCTGGCAACCTCCAAATCAAACTGGCAAAGGCTGCAGATGGTGTACCTCCTTTGAAGAGTGACGATGACAAGGGATTGAAACAAAAACAGGAACCAGTGGGAAACCAAGTCTCAATGAACGTCACACCGGCGCCATTGCCTGTAGAGACTAAAAGCGTTACTCCGATTTCAATTAAAGTTTCTAGCGATGACGCCTCACTAACCAAGATCTACCGCATAGGGCCAAGTGACGTTTTAGATGTTCGCATAAATGACTCTCAATCGCCCCACTCGACACTTTTTACGGTCACGCCATCGGGCTTGCTTGAACATCCAATGCTCCCTGAACCGCTACTGGTGACGGGTTTTACGGCCGAGGAAATTGGCACGACAATCGAGATCGACTTGAGCAAGCGCGCATTGCTTGATAATCCGAAGGTAGCTGTCGGAGTGCGCGATTATGCCAGTCACACGATTCTCGTCAGCGGTCGTGTGAAAGATTCTGGCACAAAGTTTTTGAGACGTGAGGCTATTCCGCTCTATGTCGTCGTGGCCGATGCGCAGCCGCTACCTGAAGCGACGAGAGTAACAGTGGTACGAAGCGAACTGAACCAGATGTACGAGATCGATTTGACGCAGGCAGCAGATATGAATTTGCTGATCCGTCCGGGGGACGTCATCACCCTGCACCCAAATGTGACGCAGTTCATTTACATCGGTGGTGAAGTAAAGTCTCCCGGTGAGAAAACGTTTCGCCGTGGCTTAACTCTAACACAAGCGATCATCTCGTCAGGCGGCGTAACTCCAAAATCTAAAGTGGCGGAGATTGGCCGCGATGATGGTCGCGGGTTTTTAGTCGTCACGCGTTTTAGCTTGAAGGATATTCAATCAGGAAAAGCTGTCGATCCCTTACTCAAACCTGATGATCGCATAATGATTCTGCGTTGAGGCTCGACAACCAACTCCATGTCTACTGCAAAAGCCAAGAAGAATACAAACGCTACGACCGAGGCTCTATGGCGTATTGCTGAGACTGATGATACGAACCACGTGGAGTCCATTCTGGCAGAAGGAGCTGATATCAACGCGAGCAATGCGCATGGCATGACTGCACTGATGAGTGCGGCATCCCATGGTCAAATTCGAATGGTGCGCGTACTCCTAAAGCACGGCGCTGATCCAAACAGATCGAGGAATGACAAGTTTACGCCACTCATGCTTGCGGCTTTTTTTGGCCATGAAGAAGTTGTGAGAGTTCTCGTCGAGCACGGTGCGGACACCGGTGCGGCAACACGATCTGGGACCTCTGCACAAATGTGGGCAGCAGCTAAGACATTTCAGGATGTTGTTCATTATCTCGACAAGCCGCGCACCGTTCGCAGGGTGAGTAAAGCACCCGCCGTCGAGCCCAGCAGATCGCAAGCTCAGACAGGCGGAAGAGCCCCTTCAGTAAGTGGCGACGGCATTGTGAATTTAGCCACGCCCGCTGTTGCGCCTGAGAGTTCGATCATGAAAGAGGGTCGTGTGCTGCCGGTGGAACCTTCCACACTTGCCTGCGCAGTTAAGACTCCCAATGAGCTACTAGAGGTTCAGGAATCACTTCAGCGTTTTGCTCAGAGACCCAGGTTAATGCCACCTTTTCAACCAAGCAGGAGGATGGTCGTTTGTTCGGTGACAACCTTTCTCCTGGTCGTTGCGTTGATTGCAGGTTTGACCTGGCGACGTCAACGAAGCATTAACGAGATGAGTTCCCAAACTTATCCGACGGTTGGTGTTGGCGGAATTGTCGTCACCACAACAAGCGCGGCGGATAGTTTGGGTGAAGCAAAGACAATAGCGCCTGCTGATGCGCACGCTGTCACGCTGGCCCAAGGTAATGACGCTAATGACGTGAACAATCATTACCGAAGGCCAGAGAACGTTGCTGGAGAAAATAAATCAAAGCAGCCAGTTGTCACTCCATCCGTCGTTTCGTCGAGTGCACGCAGACGTAAACTTTCTGAGAGTGACTCACGCAGACGTAAACCTTCTGGAGAGCAGAATCGAGGAGCGAACTTTAACGAACCAGGTCCGATTCCCGCCGGCAGACCAGAGGATGTGCGCAATCGTGAGTTGCCGTCAGTGGCAGCTTCGCCAGCGAAGCCTCAGCCTGCAGTCTCTCGGGTGGTTACACCAAGGAACGGACCTGCACCGTTAACAACTCAGCTAATCTCGCCATCGAAGAGTTCTCAACCTAAAGGTAGAACGATTCAATGGCCGTAGTGAGAGCTTGGACGCTCGTCCCGCAGATCCCCAACAAGACACCCAGGCTCAGCCGTCAGGCGTTGTGCGGCGGCCCCAGGTAGGGGAACTCCGCGAGCAGATCCCAGTGGGCCCCTACCTTATCCCCGTCACCTTCCCATTGTGAGAATAGCCAGAAAGACATCTGCGACGTCGTCGGAGAGTGTCCGGCCATTTTCCGGGAAGGACGCAGGGCGGTGTGGGATCATAAGACATGATCTCTGGCAGCGTTGTCCCTGCCACCCGCGTTGCTCCTTCCCGCGTATACTCACCCGTGTGCTCCAGAGCATGCGCGAAGGCGCCGACGAAACGGATATTGTCCGCCGGGACCAGGGTGCGGTACCAAACCTCATTGGACCCAGGGCAGAGTTGGGCACTTCCAGCACGATGCTGCACACGTCTTTGCGGCGAAGAAATCCTCGCCTGTGAACTGCAGGTTTGCTTACGGCCCGCCTGTCGAAGAAGAAGGGATGACGCGGTTGCCTTCACCGTTGTAGACATAAGCGGTGGTGTTGTGGACTTTTTGATCCGGCTCTCGGCGTTGAACCCTTACGTATAGCGCCACTCCTTTTCTTCTTGCGGCATGCGCTGCAATGACGTAAAAAGGCACAAGTGCCAGAACTATCCCCCGGAACTACCCTCTCCCACTATCGCGTCATCAGCAAGATCGGTGCAGGCGGAATGGGTGAGGTGTACCGGGCCCAGGACAATGAGCTGGGTCGGCCGGTGGCTTTGAAATTCCTGTCAGGCGAAGTCGCTGCTCATCAAAACCGGCTGAAGCGTTTCATTCAGGAAGCGAAGGCCGCGTCGGCGCTTAATCATCCAAACATTCTTACCGTGTATGAAATTGGCCGCGCGGGCGACACTACTTTTCTTGCGACTGAGTTCGTCGATGGTGTCACCCTGCGAGAGCACCTGCACAAGCGGCTGAAGTTGACCGAAGTACTCGACATCGCGACGCAAATTGCCTCCGCATTGGTTGCCGCACATGCCGCCGGCATTGTTCATCGCGACATCAAGCCAGAGAACATCATGGTCCGCACCGACGGCATCGTGAAGGTGCTGGACTTCGGCCTGGCGAAGCTGACCGAGAGGAAAGACTCATCAGCGGGATCCGAAGCAACAACGATGGCCCTCGTCAATACCGAGCCCGGCGCCGTTCTGGGAACGGCTGCTTACATGTCGCCGGAACAGGCCGCTGGACGTGAAGTTGATGCACGCTCGGATGTTTGGAGTCTCGGCGTCGTTCTCTATGAAATGCTCACCAGGCGTGCGCCATTCGAGGGCGCGTCAATGAGCCACATCATTGTCGCGATTACCGACCGCGAGCCGCTGCCGGTAGCCCACTTCGCGCCCGAAGTGCCAGAAGCTCTCGAATGGATTGTTGCTGAGGCGCTGACGAAAGATCTTGAAGAGCGCTGTCAGACGGCGAAAGAAATGCTTGGCAAGCTGAGGCGACTGAAGCAGCGGATCGAGTCCGGTGCAATGCCGGCATCCATTTCTGGTTTCAATCGTTCCGTACCGCCACAGTCATCACTCGCGCCGGCGACAAACTCGAATGTAGTCTCACTCGCAGCGAAAGAAACCGCGCTGCAAGAACCCGGAAGATCAACAGCGGGCTCAGGAGATCTCGCCAACACGCGAGCCCTCTCAAGCGTTGAATTCGTAGCTGCGGGGATAAAGCAATATAAGAAGGCGGCTATTGCGGTGCTCATGTTCGGCTTTTTGGTTGCTGGTGCGATTGGCTTCGGACTGTATAAGCTGTTCACTCAACCTAAACAGTTCGGTCCGCCAAAGATGACGGCGCTAACGACGGGCGGGAAAGTAAATGGCGAGGACATAAACGGTCAAGTCGCGATTTCGCCTGATGGCAAGTACGTAGTTTGCGCTGCGAATGACGCCAAACAGCAAGCCAGCTTGTGGCTCAGGCAGGTATCGACGAACAGCCTGGTGCGGATCGTTCCGCCGGAAAACGGTGGTTATCTGGCCACAACCTTCTCGCCTGACGGCGAATTGATTTACTACGTCGCCACGTTGGAAAGAAACAAGTTCGTACCTGCGCTCTATCGCATTCCTGTCCTGGGTGGCAGTCCGGCAAAAGTGCTCGACCGCGTCTTCAGTGCTGTTGCGTTTTCTCGTAACGGCGAGCAATTCGCTTTCGTGCGCAAGAATCAGGAAGACATGTCGCTGATGTTGGCAAATACCGACGGCAGCGGGCAACCCAGGACTATTGCCGTGCGCAAACAACCGAATGGCTTCTCTACTTCGGGACCGTCATGGTCACCAGACGGAAAACGAATCGCCTGCGGCATGTTCAATGGAATGGGCGCCGGGTACTCGAGCGTCGTAGAAGTTCCGGTCGAAGGTGGAGACCCGAGACCAATCGGTTCTGAAAAATGGGCCAGCGTCGGTCGAATGATCTGGCTCGCAGACGGCAGCGGCTTGATCATGACTGCTCAGCCTGAGTCTTCATCTATCGGCACGCAGATTTGGTTTCTTCCATATCCCAGCGGCCAGGCGCGCAGGATAACGAACGACTTAAGCGGTTATGGAGAAGTTAGCCTTGGCTTGACATCAGATTCAGGTACTATCGCTACGATCCAACAGGTGAACTCCAGTAGTATTTGGATCACCGCTCCAAATGATGATGCTCAAAATGGAGATGAAGGCCACGCACGACAGATTCTCAAAACCAATCTTCCTGAGACGGTCGCATGGACACCGGATGGGAAAATAGTTTATGCGAGTCGCACCGGAGAGAATTGGGACCTTTGGATGGTTAATCACGACGGCTCAGAAAGCAAGCAGTTGACGGCCGACGCTTTCATCGATCATCAACCATCGGTTTCTTCCGATGGTCGCTATGTTGTTTTCCAATCCAATCGATCGGGCAGTCGGAACATCTGGCGAATTGATGCCGACGGTACCAACCCAAAACAACTGACCGATGGCAGTTATGTTGACGAGTCTCCGGTTTGTTCTCCTGATGGTCGCTTTGTGATTTTCATGTCGATGCGCTCAGGGACATCGGCCATTTGGCAGGTGGGAATTGATGGCGGAGCTCCAGCGCAATTGACTAAGCATCCTTCGCAATTCCCATTGATATCGCCTGATGGCAAGCTGATCTCGTACTTTTATCTTGACGAACAGGTAAACAACCAACCCAAGTTGGCGATGATTCCTTCCGAAGGTGGCGAGCCTGTAAAGACAATTGATCTTCCTCGTACCGTTCAACCTATAGCGTTTGCATGGATGCCTGATGGCCGGTCGATCGCGTACCTGGATACCGGATCCGGGATCCTAAACGTTTGGAGTCAACCTATTGACGGCAGCGCGCCAAAACAATTAACTAATTTCAAATCAGAATTCCTAACCAGTTTTGCCGTCTCGCGCGATGGCAAGATTGCGGCATACCGCTTTTCCGCGACGAGAGACATTGTCCTGATTAAGGGCTTCCGATAAGAGGAGAACAGCAATGAATCAGAAAGAATGGACAATCATGATCTATATGGCCGGCGACAATAACCTCGCAGTCGATATGGCCTACGCGATGGAGCAAATAAAAGAGGTCGCCGCTGAAGGTTCTGAAAGCCCAAACCTTTTCGTTTACTACGATGGCAACTCGCCCGCGATTCCGACCTTGTACTGTGATTTCTCCGAACCGCGGAAACCACGATATGTCCGTTCATACAAAGTGCCCAACAAACTAATTCCGGGTCCCAAGAAAGAAAATGAGAATGCCGCCGACAAACGTTCAATTCTCAATTTCGTGGACTGGTGCGTTAACAAGGTCGAGGTTGAAAACGACGGAGAGATATCGTTCGGCCGGCGTGCGAAAAAGTACGCGCTGATATTTTCCGGCCACTCGCTCGGCTTTCAGGACATCGGTTTGTTTAAAGATGAGACGTCCGGCAAAGCGATGAAGATGACTGATTTTTACAGTGTCCTTCTAGGAATGGTCAGCACCAAAAAGGAGTTAGAGAAAGACGCTAGAACACGTAAAATTGAACGTGATGCATGGGACCTTGAAACAGAAGTGCTGCTTGGCCAAAAGCTCGCCATCCTGGGATTCGATAGCTGCGT
This sequence comes from Pyrinomonadaceae bacterium, assembly GCA_023717605.1. GTDB lineage: Bacteria > Acidobacteriota > Blastocatellia > Pyrinomonadales > Pyrinomonadaceae > PSRF01. The sequence goes on along the minus strand of JAMQPH010000125.1, from coordinate 26,260 downwards.
CATGGGCATGCTCGAAGTTGGATATCAATTCTATCATGTGGCCGAGACGGTGATCGCTTCTGAAGGGAGCGTTCCGAGCGCCGGCTGGACGTACGCGAAAATACTTGGTTGCTTAACCCGGGACAATACCCGCAATCTCGACACCAAAAGTGTAGCGGAGCTTTTCGTGAAGCAATTCATCCGTAGTCAGGATGCTTACACTGTTGGGGGCGTCTCGGTCGACATGGCCGCCTGGGATCTGAGCCGGTTTGACGATCTGGCTTACGCTTTCAACGGACTAGCTGAGGCTCTGCTCGCATGCTTTGAGGACGAGGAAAGCCGACTCTACAGGCAAATGGAACGTGTGATTCTCCAGGTGCATTGGAAATGTCAGTCGTACATGTACGATCAGAATGTCGATCTAGGGGATTTCTGTGAACTGCTCGATCGGGAATGTGGCCGCGTCGCGGAAGAGCTTGGCGGCGACGATGTAGAGATAGACATCTTGAGAATGGTACAAAAGGGATGCAGAAAGGTTCTGAAAGAGCTAAAGAAAGCCGTGATCCTCAGTGGCTTTAGTGGTGGAGGTTACCAGTACTCGAACGGAGTCTCAGTATTCTTTCCGTGGTCGCGCGAGGCCTATGAAGTATCGCGGAAGAATTACGAGAGCCTGTGGTTTGCTCAGGACGCAAAACAAGAAGGATTGTCGTGGACCAACTTCCTTAAGAAATACCTTTACGATGTCAGTCTCCGCAAATGTGAGATGCCGGTCGATAATGCGCCTGCGGGCTCCAAGTATAGATATCCTTCGGGCGTGAGATTTGACGAGCGACTCGGGTCAGTTTTGTCTGATGGCAACGGGGCTTCGAACACCAAGATCGCGGGACAAGAAGGCTCTAAGATCGCCGGCCAGGAAGGTTCTAGAATCGCCGGCCAAGAGGGCTCGAAGATCGCTGGTCAGGAAGGCTCCAAGATCGCCGGCCAGGAAGGTTCGAAGATCGCCGGTCAGGAGGGTTCGAAGATCGCCGGCCAGGAAGGCTCGAAGATCGCCGGTCAGGAAGGCTCCAAGATGGCTGGTGGCGGTACGAGCGGATTCTTCAACAGCTTGCGGCTCTTCAAGAATATCGAGAGCCGATGGGACATTTCAGGTTTCACGAAGAAACCTGACGAAGCGTACACCGCGGACGACTAATGTATGTTTGAGCTTTTCGCATAGAGGTCTCTTCAATTCAGCGAACCGGATCTTGATTTGCCCCCATTTCCATACGCTATTTCGTCAACGAGTCGCCTCCGAACGGACGAACGGAGGCTCGACCTTTGTCTCGGTGAGTAGTTGGTAAAGGCGCGGCCGACGATAGGCATTACCCCACGTTTCACGCTCACGATAGGAACGGATGCTGTTCAGGTCGAACGCTGCGATGTATACCCCTTCCTCTTCTCCGGCTTCGACTATGGTTGTGTTCCGCGCTTCGCCGTCTGGAATCGGATAAACGATTGCATCGAACGCCACGGAGTGCCCGTTGTTCTGTGGCGCCGCGTAGTTGGTCATGGCAACCCCAACCATGTTCTCAAAGGCCCGCGCCTTGAACTGACCGATGCGGTGGTCGTCCAAGGTGCAGGCATTTGGAGTCAGAATGAGTTCAGCTCCTTGTAGCATCAACATTCGCGCGCTTTCGGGAAACTCACGGTCATAACAGATCATGAAACCAATCTTTACTGTTCCTGTAGCCGTTTCCAATTCGCCGACCGGAAAGCCATCGCCGGGTGTTAGCGCTGACTCCACGTCGAACTCGCACGTGTGAACCTTGGCGTAAGTAAGGACGATTTCGCCTCGTCGATCTATCAAAGAAACGGAGTTACGTGGCGCACCCTCCCACTTCTCAAGGTAGCTAAGTGCAATTGCCATCTTCAATTCTTTGGCGAGACTTCGGAAGTGCTGGATGAAAAGGTCATTCCGACCGATGGCTTGTGCTTGCCAGCGCTCACGGTCATTAGCTTGCTTTGGATCGTAGAAGGTCATCCCGACGCTCCACATCTCCGGGAACAACGCGATATCGGCCCCCATCGACTGGGCGCGGCGACAATAAAGTTCCCCCTTGTCGCGACTGGCATCACTGTTAAGACCACAACCCGTCATTTGCAACAGCGCGATATTGATTCCCATGGCTTTCAGACCCTTGAGTTGCAGGCGAGCAGCGCTGGTATTACCTACGTCGTTCGCTGCTGTAGCGTCATCGTATTAAGTAAGCCAGATCTATGGCCCATGGCTCCTTCCTCTCCAGCCGCAGCGTCCCAATAATGTCACCGCTGTTCCGGGCCACCAAAACGCGGGATGTTTTGATGCTACGCAGCACACTCTTTTCGGTAACGCACGAGGACCAATGACCCCTCCGCAGCCCTGCTGCAAGATCAATCTGTTCCACTTCACCTTCCTGGCAATCTTCGAAACAATAACTCGAGCTCTTTGGATGCCTTTTCGACAGTGCGCTTGGCGTCGTGCACTGCCTTCGCTGCCTCTTCTACCTCGATCGCAACGCTTCGCGTGCGTCGGGCCGCATCTTCCGACGCGACTCTTGCCTTCTCGAAGCGCTCCTCGGCTTCTCGACGTTGCTTCTCGGCTTCCTTAGCCTCTGCGTGAGCCTTTCTCTGCGCTGTCTCCAAACTCTGTGACCTGGCTCGCGCTTCGATCAGCAAGCTCTTGGCTTCCTGCAGCGAACCTTTCGCGGCAGCTATGGTTGTCTGACGCGTCTCTTCTAGCTGGCGCACGCCGGCCGCTGGCTCCGCCTTTCGTCTCGTGCTCGTGGCGGCACGCCCTGACTTCTGTAGGGACGGGACCCGGGCCGGTTCCTTTCTCAACTCCCTCATGCCGGCGCCTGGGATCAATGAGGCCATCGACTCGAAACCCGGAGGATCGACGTCGTGGGTCAGACGCCCGGGACGTGGAGCATCGGGGAGCGATGTGTAGGCAGACATTGCCTCGATGGTAGTCGTAATGCGGTGGATGGTGTCCGGCGTCGGGTTGTGACCTGCTTCGCGCAGCAACGCAGTCGCCAGATCTGAAAGGTGCGAGAGCGCCTCGCGGCGCGCGTCGAGCGCTCCGCGCATGTCCGCGACCTTCCGGGTGAGACGAGATGTCTGGGCGTGACGAAAGCGCTCACCTGTCGCAATCAGTCGGTTGAATGCCTCGCGATGCTTCCAGTAGAGTTGGTTCACGGCCCAAGCCGAGATGGAAGGCTTGACCAGCGCCTTCACGAAATCCGCCTCGTTGCCACGCCCGCCCTGCTTCAGCCGCCCGGCGAGTGTATTGCGCGCAGCGGTGAACTCTGCCAATGGGAGCCTGAACAACGCATCAACATCATCCTCAAGCTTGCCATTCGCCTCGCTCACGTTACGGTCTTCGTTCGTACGCTGCTTTCCATTCTTTCTCCCCATCCATCTAGTCTCTCACTGTTTTCCCAAAACGAAGAAACCGGAACCGTCCAAGGCCCGAACGTTATTTTCATTCAGTTTTCAAAATGTAGTAGCGCAAGGGAATCTGTGGAGCAGCTGCAGCGCATCTGAAGTCTTAGCTCTAAGTGTAGGGATTTAAGGGCCGGATGAGTTCTAGGTATGGAGAGCCGTGCACTGTCTATACAAGCGCATCATTTGGTGTGATGTAGGTAATTGGTGCCGCCGCGTTCGCTTTCTCAAACGTTGTCGCGAATTTGATCGACACATTTTGCATTTCTTAGCCAGTACTCATGAATCCCGATTTGCCCCCATGGTTTTTGGTAGTTCCAAAAGGAGATTGAAATGACTAAAGGTTTCTATTCAGCCGTCGCGTTTTGTCTCATCTTCCTCTTTGCCGCGAAGATCGCCGAGGCTTGCATTCATTGCGGTTACTACGACGGTAGCTGCGGCGTTGCGAAGGCCCTGACACTCGACAAATTTCAAGCCGTGAAGGGATTAAGAACTTCCGAATTGGTCACAACTGAAACCGAAGTGAAAGCTGGAATCGGAAAGAAAAGAGGAGTGGGGACTGTGACTGTATTCTGTCGAGGCAATCAGGCAAACATTGCTACTTGTGTTGCAAAGGATGCAAAGGGAAACACTATCGGAACTACTGCGAAGTTCAAGCTAAACGCGTCGGGTAGGCTTGTAGTACAGGAATAACCGATCGAAGACTTTGCCACTCAATGCACAGAACCATTTGTGGTAGCCAATGGAACCCGGCATTCAACACCGGCAGAGCGACTTATCTGCTTAATAATTTGGCCTTGACTGTGTTGAGTGCCGCGTCCCATTGGCTACCGCAAATGGTTCTGTGCGTTGAGTCGCGCCTTGTGTTGAGTGCCGTGACCATTGGGTACCGCAAAATGAAGCAGGTACATTAACTGAATCGCAAGTTGGCAAGGGGGCAAGCTGTGAATAGAAGCGTGATACCTCATTTCTTTAGAGTAGTTTTGAGATTAAGGTTTCTGATCAATCTGTGAAGATTGTTAGGATGAAGTCCGAGCTGTCTTGCGGCCTCAGCGTAATGGCCGCCCGCTGTTTCTATAGCCTTAACCACTATCGATTGCTTCGCTTTCTTGAGCTCCTCATGATAGCCGCCGGCAGGAAGAGCGTTGGTACCTTCGGTTTCGAAGATCGCCTCAGGCAAATCCTCCGGCACGATCATCTCGGTGGTGCCGAGCACCAGCGCGTGCTCGATCGCGTTTTCCAATTCACGCACATTGCCCGGCCAGTCATACCCTCGCAATAGGGTGCGAGCTTCGGGAGATATTCCGTTGATCTTCCGCCGGCATTTCTTGCTTTGGGCCGCTGAGAAGTAGCTGGCGAGCAGTTGAATGTCTTCGCGGCGGTTTCTCAGCGGGGGCATGGTGACCGAGACAACATTCAGGCGGTAGTACAAATCCTGCCGAAAGGTTCCGTTGGCGACTGCCTCCTCGAGATTCTTGTTCGTGGCCGCAACAATACGCACATCGACCTTTATCGTCCTGGTACCGCCTACTCGTTCGAACTCTCTTTCCTGTAATACACGCAGCAGCTTTGCTTGAATGGAAGCGGTCAGTTCGCCGACCTCATCCAGGAACAACGTACCACCGTCCGCTACCTCGAGCTTGCCGCGCTTCTGCAGAATCGCACTGGTAAACGCACCCTTCTCGTGACCGAACAATTCACTCTCCAGCAAGGCTTCCGAAAGCGTCGCGCCGTTGATTGCGATAAAGGGCTTGGTAGCGCGGGCGCTGTTCTGATGAACGGCGCGCGCGGCCAACTCTTTGCCGGTTCCACTCTCGCCGCGAATCAAAACAGTGGAATCTGCGGCTGCAACCTTCCCAATGAATTGGTAAACGGCGCGCATGGCGGCGCTCTCACCAATCATCTGGTGTTCTACGTGGATTTCTTCCTGCAACCGCCGGTTCTCATCCTCCAACCATTCGAGTTGTCTGGCATTCTCAAATGGAGCCGTGGCTATCCCGGCAATAGCCGTGAGCAATTGCAAATGATCTTCGTCGAATCGCGAGGTGGGGTCACTGGTATCGAGGTAGATCACACCGAGCGGTTTTTCAAATCCAGCGAGCGGGGCGCACAGGACTGAGCAGACTCGCGCTTCAGCCAGGCTCGCTTTTTGTCCCAGGTCGCTACTCTCGAACAAGTCATTGCTCAACAGCGCTACACCTTCGCGTAGCACCTGATTCGTCACTGTTTGGCTCACCCTTATTGAATCGTCTCGCCCTTTTAGCTTGCTCCAGCCACAAACAGAGCCAAACAGGTCCTGTATTCGATCGAGCATAAGAAAGGCAGCGCGCTCCGCAGGAATAACGTCCTGCAGAACTTTGAAGAGTTCCATCTGGAGTTGCGGTAGCTCACGAGTCGAAATAATAGCAGTGCTGATCTTCAGGAGCGCATTCAGGTTGCGCGCGATTCGAGCCGTCGAGTTGCTGCCGGCCAGGTGACCGCTCCAATCCGGCAGTTCGGCGAATACGTTCTCAGGACGCAAATAGAGTGCGTCCTCTCTTCGTAACCGGACTGTGGATCGGGTAATCAAGCTGCCCTCGTCCGACTGGATCATCGGTCGTCCGACCGGTACTGCTTCGTGAACCAGAAAAAGCAGGACCACGTCGCCAACAGCAATCTGGTCGCCATGCTCCAGCCAGTACTGTTTGATAGGAACGCCATTAACAAACGTGCCATTAAAGCTTTCGAGATCGACGATCTGGAACTGACAGGCCTCTTCCGCGGGCGCATTGCTTTCCTTATTGAGCGCGTTGGCTGGAGGCAACGCCGTTCCCGCGTTGTCTTGAAGCGCAGAGCTTTCCCGGTTAATCCGGCAGTGCCGGCGCGAAACCGAGAGCTCGTTAAGGCAGATCGAATTGGATGTCTCGCGCCCAATCAGAATTTCATCTTCGGCCAAGGCGAAGGTCAGGCCTTTCAGATGCCCGGAGATGGCGACGAGTCTGGGGTTCATTTGGGCGGAAAGCATATCAGAACTGACAGTCTGAGAATCACTCTTGATATCTCCCGCAGTGTCTCTCTCGCGAGGTGGGCTGGCAATCGTTCGCTGATTGGGCCAAAGTCATTCTATTCAATAGGCTTTTCGCCCCGCCCGGTAGTTTGCCGGCAGATCTGATTGGTTGGCAGAGTAATGGCCTCTCGTTTGCGCTGTATTCCCCGCTCCCTTTTGGAGCGGGGCTAGAGGAGAGGGGGCGCAACGTCACGAATGGAAAGAGAGATAGAAATGATCCGGGCTCATAAACCCCTTCCCAACCCCGGCCGATAACGAGGCGGAGGTAAAGTGGGGATCGAATCAAAAAGCTTTACATACCCACGGGAGTTGCATAGGCTAACGCAGCATTTCCTGACTCACGGAATCAGCGTTTCGTTAATAGGTTCCCAATCACACCTCCACCTGAAAGGAACGCAAAATGAAAAAAGATTCAAACGATATTGAGATGAGCTCTCGTCGACAATTCACTCGGGCCATCGTGACTGCGGCGGTCGCGGCGCCAATAGCCGCTTCGATGGTTGGCTGTGGGAGCGGTTCAAGTGGGCCGCCGGCGGGATCGACGCCCGCTGCTGGGCCGAGTGCGGGTCCGACTGATCGCACCCCGGTTACTACCGGTGAGAATCCATGCACGCTCACCGTTAGAGATGGCTTCACCGAGATCTCCTTCGGCGGCCCTTTGGCGGGCGAGGAGCACATTCCGCCTATGGGTTTCCGCGGAGGCTCACTAATCATCGATTCAAGACACAAAATGAAAGTCGCGGGCTCTGGCAACGGTCCCTTCACCTACACCGAAGACGGTGTCTCCGACCCTGACGACCAATATGGCGACATCAAGGGAGCAACAGTTATCACTGAAACCACCGCTGATCCCTTTGTTAAGCTGGCAATTTTCAGCGCACTACAACCGGGTGCTGAGTTGTTGCTTTGGTACCAGGACATTAGTCCCACGCCCCAGGGTGACGACGACGTAACTTTTCCCCCTGTCACTTTCCCTGACAACGACCCGGACGTCCGAGTCAGAGGTGGTCGGGGTGCGAACCCCTTCAAGTTAATCATCAAGAGAAAAAGAATGGATGCGGGTAAGAGTCACAAGTCCAAACGGCCGAATCGCTTCAGACATGCCAGCGGCGGCGGTTTGGCGCGGCATTTTCGCATTGGACAGTGGAGGCTCGTCAATAGCGCCGGTACCACGCTTGTCGGAGCGAGTGGCGACGACGACTATAGCATCTACCTTCGTTTCGGCCACTTCCAATAAACGATGATTCGTCTTTCTCTGCGCGGCTTTGCTTCCTTTGCAAACCTTTGCGGAAACACGCCCAGGAGCTGAGTTCGCACCGGTGACGTTCGGAGTGCAGGCAGAGTGGCGCTCCGAGTTCAGTCAGACAGGAGCGTCGCACCATGTTTTTAGATGTGGTTTACAAAGAGTGGAAAAAGATCGCATGTGCGGCCATCGTACTTCTTTGTCTAGCGTGGCTGCTGATGTTCTCATGTCGCAGTCGTCAGCAGGTCTCATCATCCGTTACTCAGACAACGCCGCCGAAGCCGGAGCACGAGACTTTTCGCGGCGTTGATGTAGCTCCCCGACAGATTCTCATTAAGATTAGTAGTTGTGAAGGGGTTGAATCTAGGCAGTTGGTGGACAAGGTGACAGAGTTCAGTCGACAAATCACGGACGATAGTGGAACCGTGGCTAGTCGGGCGACAAATAGTTGTTGGTTCCTGATTGAATCTCCAACGCTACCCGTGCAGCGGCTCATGGATCGATTCAACGAAGCCATCGCCAAGAAGCGGACCCTCATAATGGACAACGTGAATGCAACCGTTGTTCATGCTGAACCGAACTTCCACTTTCAAATCACTCCGCCAGTTGAGGGACAACCGTTAGAGACTTACTCTGCCCCTCCTCCACCTCCGCCGGCGGCTACTTCTTCGCCTGCAGCCACTCTTTCGCCTGCTGCTACTCCACCTCCGCCGGCGGCTACTCCTTCGCCTGCCGCCACTCCAGCGAGTTCACCTGACGACGACCTCTTTCTGTTGACCTGGCTCTGGGGTCTTAAGAACCCGGAAAATCCGGGAATCGACACCCACGCTGAAGCTGCATGGGGGCTTTCGACGGGCGATCGTGGCATCGTCGTGGGAGTGATCGATACGGGGATCTATTACGAGCATCCCGATCTGTTAGCCAATGTCTGGAGCGCACCAAGAGACTTTGACGTGACTGTGGGCGGGACCGCGATCCACTGTCCCAAGGGTAGTCATGGTTTCAACGCCGTTGCCCTGACTCCGTCGGAAATATGCGACCCGTTGGATCCGACCACGAACACTGGTCACGGCACGCACGTCGCAGGGATTATCGGAGCAGTGGGAAACAATAGCGAAGGAGTTGTGGGTGTTAATTGGGAAACAACACTCCTCGGCCTAAAAACAATCGGCGCTTTCGGTACTGCAACGGGCCTGAACGTGTCGAGAGCAATTGAATTCGCTGTTCAATTGCACGAAGAGTTAGGCGCTGACGCTAACGTTCGCGTGTTGAATGCCAGTTTCGGGTATCTGACAACCGCGTCTGATCCAGGTGTAGACTCCCTGCTGCTTCGAGAAGCCATCGAGCTCGCCGGCAGTAAGAACATGCTCTTTGTCGCTTCCGCCGGCGAAAATAATGGTAATGACAACGACGTTATTCCTCACTATCCCTCGAACTATCCTTTGTCGAATCTGGTCTCAGTAACTGCGATCAATTCAACCGGAGCGCTTGCCACGATCGGTGGGAGCCTTTCGAATCATGGGAAAAATAGTGTGCACCTCGCCGCTCCCGGGAAAGGGATATACTCGACCTATCCGGTTAATTTGGGTTATGAATACTATCGAAACAGTGGTACTTCGATGGCCACGCCGTTCGTTTCCGGAGCGGCCGCGCTAATGCTTTCGGTGCCCGCCTGTTCGACTCTCAATGCCGCCGATTTGAAGCGGCTAATCATGGAAGGCACGGATCCCACTCCTTCGCTGTCTGAGACTGCGTCAGGAGGCCGCCTTAACGTCTTCCGGTCTATAGAACTCTGCACTACCGGCGGGCCGTGAACCGCGCGCTCGAGGTCATCGGGTCGCAGCAAACAACTGATCCAGCTGCTTGCGCCACTCCTTCACGTCCGGCCTGGTGACGTACACGTTGAAAGCTTCGCTTCCCCATTTCTGCTCAAGGGCAGCGAGCGCTTCATTGCTGTGTCCAAACTGATCGCGCGCGCCGGCATTATCTCCGAGCCGCTGACTGGCCCGGCCGGCAATCAACCATGCTTGCCATTCAGACTCTCGTTGGCCGACGCCACTAAAGCGCTGCTGAGCTTCCAGCGCCACACTCAGTGCCGCCTTTGCGTCACCGTTTTGCAACAGCGCTTCTGCGTAGCCCATCATGGTGAGCGAAACCAGGTGCTCATCGTTTAGCTGCTTCGCCCATTCGACCGCTTGCTTACTCGATTGGAGTCCGGCGCTTCTTGCACCTGAGCGAATCTGGATCAATCCCAGATGGTATTTGGTTTCCACCCCGGTGTGATTCACTTTTGCGCCTGAGAGCGTAAGGCTGTGCTCTGCGGCCGCCTTTGCCTCCGGAAAGCGTCCTTCCGTCAGTTCAATCTGAGATCGAACCAGATCGCTTCTGGCAAGCACTACTAGTCGATAATTGCTGTCCAGAGAATTGGCGACCGCGGGAACCTCTGCGAGTATGGAACGCGCATCGTTGGGCCTGCCTATGCGCCAGAGCATTTCGCTTTGATCGACCAGCAGGTAACCAACGATTACCGGGACGTCGAGAGTCTTGTAGATATCATAGCTCTTCTTAAAGTTCGTCAAAGCTTCCGGGTAACGCTCTAAGCTCTCAAGCAGGTTTCCGATTAGCAGATAGGTTGATGCCAACTGTGATTGGTTGTTGGTCTGTTGGGCGAATTGAAGCTGTTGCTCAAAATCCTGGAGCGCGCCGTTGTAGTCTCCTTTTAGAAGCCTGCCTCGCCCACGTAAGAGGATCGCCAGTGAGACTTCCTTGTTGTAACCGCCTTCCTGAAAATACTTCAGCGCTTGTTCCAGATAGCCCAGCGCTTCGTTGGTCTTCAATTCCTGTTGAATGTAAAGCTTCGCCAGCGTTAGCCGGGATCCTGCCTCGTTTCGGCGGCCCTTGTTCCGTTGCGCGAAGTCGAGTGCCTGCTTCAGGACTCGCTCCGCCTCAGAATACTCACGCCGGAGGATGTATGCGTTTCCCAGATCAATCAGGCCTTGCGTTGCCAGATTCTCGATCCCAACGTCCTGGGCCAGTTTGACGGCTTCACCAGCGAATTCTTTCGCCAGCTCAGTTTTGCCTCGGGAATATAAGACAGTGCTGATTTGGAGCATTGTCTTAATCTCCTGATATTGATTACTCGACGTGCGAGCGATGTTGAGCGCCTCCTGTAGCTGCTCCTGTGCTTCAGACATTTTGCCAATCTTGTTTAAAAGCACGCCGCGCTGGTAGTGCACTTCAGTGCGTCCTTCAAAGTCGCCGAGCGTTTGAAAAAGCGAATCCGCTTTGTCGAAAGCCGCGTTCGCGCTCGGTAGATCTTCCTTGCGGCCATACAGGATGCCAAGGTGAAGAAACGCAGGGGCATATTGCGCATCGTGTTTGATTGCCAGGTTAAAGTTTTCGAGTGCCTTATCGATCTCGTCGCTCTTTTCAAACGCGCGTCCCAGATCTAGATAGGTCTGGGCTTCATCCGGTTTGAGCTTCGCGAGCTTGGTGTAGGAGGCGATCGCAACGGGAAAGTCTCGGGTGATGGTCGCTCGAATGGCATCGAGATAAAGGATGTCAGCTTGCTCGAGACTCGAACGGTTCGGCACCAATCCGTCAACTCGCAGGAGTTCTAGCTGAGCACGTTCCGTGTAGTCTAGTTCAGTCCAGGCTTCAGCCAATCGAGCGTGAGCCAGCGCAAATTTATCATCCGTACTCACTGCTTGTTGTAAAGGTTTGATTGCCTTGAAATAGGCTCCCTCACGGAGATAGTTGCTACCGACCTCATACCATCTCTGCGCTTCGGCCGGCGGTTGGTGCGGCGTGGACTTCAGCAAAGCAATCACGCCCCAGGTCACTAATCCAATCGCAGCCAGCGAAAGTAGCACCATACCGACGGACAATCGCGGCAGCTTGAAGAAGTCCGATATTGTTTTTCGTGCTCCGCTCTGTTGGTCTCCAGAGACTGGCGAAATCAAACGCGTGACTGTTTGATCGGAACCTTGTTTGTCGAGGGCTGCGTGCATCGCGTGGAGATCGGCGATCATTTCCCTAGCCGTCTGGTAACGGTCGTCGGGTTTCTTAGCCAGGGCCTTGAGCGTAATCCGATCGAGTTCCCGCGGAATGTTGCCGTTCAAATGTGACGGTGGGGTCGGATCGTCGCGAACAATCTTCGCGCAAACCTCCACTGTACCTTTACCCGAAAAGGCCGGGTGTCCGGCAATGCATTCATATAACACCGATCCTAACGTAAAGAGATCGCTGCGTTCGTCCACTTCGACGCCGAGTGCCTGCTCGGGCGAAAGGTACTGTAGCGTGCCCACCATCACGCCTTCGCGCGTCTTAGTATTCAGGAATTCCAACCCTTTTGCATCGGCAGTATCGGCAGGCTCGATCTCTTTTGCCAAACCAAAGTCGAGCACTTTGACTTCACCCCGTTCATTAATAGCGATGTTCGACGGTTTTACGTCACGATGAATAATGCCGTTACGGTGTGCTTCGCCGAGGGCGTCGGCAACCTGTCCAATAATCTCGAGGGCCCGCGAAATGGTAAGGGCTTCGCGAGCCATCAGCTCACGGAGCGTTTCGCCTTTAATCAACTCCATCACGATATAAGGGTGGCCGTCATCGGTCTCGCCATAATCGTAAATCGCGGCTATGTGCGGGTGAGACAGTTTTGAGATGGCGCGCGCCTCTCTCAGAAAGCGTCCGCGATAGTGCTGGTTCGGCGATCCGCGGCCTGCCTTAAGAGTCTTGATGGCGACCCGCCGTTCAAGCACGGTATCTTCGGCGAGATAGACGATGCCCATGCCTCCCTCGTCGAGTTTTTCGACAATCCGATAGTGAGAAATTGTCTGACCGATCATGTGAAGTCAAAACCTCTCGACCGGCGGGAACTGGACAGGGCTTAACTGAGTGATGCGGGCTCATTGTTCCGGGCAAGGCTCGGAGCTGAGCGAGTCGCATTGTCCCTCTAGTTTGTTTCTAATTCAAGGCAAGGTCTGTGACGCCAAATGCCAGAGTTGCCCAGGCAAAATCGAGCAATTTGGCATGGTCCAGCATTGCGTCCTTCGCTGCTTCCGACAGGGCCCGAAACTCGCGGTCGAACTCGTTATGAAATGATACTTATTCCTGGGACTAGGAGAACCGTCTCAAGCAAGCGAGCAAATCAGGCGGGAGTACCGTCACTTATGCCTATGACGCCTCGGCCGTCGCGTTCAACGCACCATAGCCTCTGGCAGCACCACGAAGTTTGTATATGACTTATTGATGTTGCGCGGGATTCACGAACAGCAGTTTCCTAACAGCTCAGCGGCGCCGCACTAATCACAAATGTGTTATACCCACGGGATGACGCTCATAACACAAATCAGAATCTGTGTTCATCGGCGTTCATCCGTAGCCAATTTTCATGGTGTGGTCGGGATCTGGAACGCAAAAACATAGTTAGACCACAAACCCTCAATTCCAATCTAAGATCTCATGTGGTAATTTGCGAACGGGCTGATACGCGTGACGGGGACCGGGCTTAGTCTCCAGACTCCGTTTCTTTTTCGGAAAGTAGTCTCTGAATTATTCGCTCGGCCTCGTCGTAGCCCCCTTCACCAACGTGCCTCCAGCGAATTCGTCCTTGCTTATCCAAGAGAACTACGGTCGGCCACGCTGCGACATTGTAGGAGTCCCAGGTTCGGTAATCGTTGTCCGAGACTACCGGGTATCGAATTCCCAGTGAAGCAACCTCGCGGCGAAGATTTTCGACTTGTCTTTCGTGATCAAATTCAGGCGAGTGCACGCCAATGACGGTAAAGCCTTTCTCGCGGTAGCGATCATCCCAGCGTTTCACGAACGGCAAGGTGTTACGACAGTTATAGCAGCCGAAGGTCCAGAAATCGATTAGCACGACGCGACCGCGCAGATCCTTGAGGGTTAGGGGTTCTGAGTTTATCCAGTCACCGGGAGTCAGCTCTGGAGCAGTGGAAAGATCCGGACCTTGATGTGTACTGATTATCCGAAAGGGACTAAGCAATCGCCTTGTGAAACCCGTAGCGGCTACCGACGCCCCTACAATAATAACGCCTACAACAATTCCAATTACCAAATTCCGTCGTCTATCCATTGATACTTCCTTCGCGCGTCAGCCGCGCCCAGACTCATTCCCTACCTCCAATACGGCTGTGAGCTTGGGTTCGGATGTGTGGATGCCCTTACAGGTTCAAAGGGATATTGCACCGTGTGGCGATGTTTGCGCTACGGACTTAGCCGCCAGGCTCATTTCGCAGCAAGATGGATGATGCGGGAGGAAAAGTTACAAATCGGGGTCAGGCCTGCGATCCCGCGATCTGGCTTGCCGCAAGCGGCGGTAACATTTCCACAGGTTGTACTCTAAGCACGTGTGCGGCGGCTGAATTCCTGCCCGGCAGCCCGCTACGCCACAAACTTGTAACCGTGGCCGCGCATGGTGAGAAAATGCCGCGGCTCCTTTGCGTCGTCTTCCAGCTTCTGCCGCAACCAGCCCACGTGGACGTCAACGGTGCGGGTCAGCATTCCGGTTTCATAGCCCCAAACCTCGCGCAGCAGTTCATCGCGCGAAAGCGTAGCGCCGCGTTGGGCGATAAAGTAGCACAGCAGTTGAAACTCGCGCGCGGAGAGTTCGACCTGCTTACCGTTGCTAAGCACCTCGGTGCTCCGAAAGTTTACAATGACAGAGCCAAAGCTAAACGCGTCGAGCGGCTCCGCTGCGCTCGCTGTGGTCCGGCTGCGCCGCAGCAACGCTTCCAACCGCGCCAGCAACTCGAGCGGCTCGAATGGCTTGCAAAGATAGTCATCCTCGCCCAGCTTCAGGCCCAGGACTTTGTCAATCACCTGGCCACGCGCCGTCAGCATCAGAATCGGCGTCGTGATACTCCGTTGCCGCAGATCGCGGCACACATCAAAGCCGTTTTTGCCCGGCAGCATGACGTCCAGAATGATCACGTCGAAGTTGCCTTCGCGGGCGAGCGCCAAACCTGTCAAACCATCGGCGGCCGTCTCAACGCGATAGTCTTCCGCGTTGAGCAGGTCCGTCAGGGCCATCGTAATGCCTGAGTCGTCTTCAATTAACAGGATCTTGTTTGCCATCGTCGCTGTAAAAAGAGGGGCCGGGTCTGCCATTTGGATGATATAGCAGCACGAGTTCGTAGAAATCAGTCAACGCACAGAACCGCTTGCGGTAGCCAGCGGATGCTAGGTTCAAGACTAATGGTTAACGTCAATTAAGCATTTGTACTCACAAAACCATCTACGACGCGCTGATTGAGCTTAGCATCCGCTGGCTACCGCAAGCGGTTCTGTGCGTTGAGCTGCTCCTCATTTCTAGAACCATGTCGTTGGCGGCCCAAAGAGGCTGCGGCGTCCCAATGACTTTTAGGGCAAGCCGATCGTATCACCATTCCAACAAAAGCCCGCCCCGGCCCCACTCAGGAAACCGGCAGATGCAACGTAAACGATGTCCCGTCTCCCGGCGCTGATTGCACCGTCACCCTGCCGCCCAGCGCGCGCAGGTTACGCTCGACGAGACACAGCCCCAGTCCCGCGCCGCTAGTCGTCGCGGCCACATTCTGTCCGCGATAGAAAGGTTCGAAGATATGCGGCAGATCCTTCGGCGCGATTCCGGGCCCGCGGTCAGCAACAGTGATTTGCACTTCTCTGCCCTTCGTGTCTTGTGCGGCACACGCGGTCACACTCAACCACTTGCCTCGCGCTGCGTACTTGAGCACATTCTCAAACAAATTCTTCAGGGAACTTTCCAACGCGGGACCATCAGTGACCACCAGAGGCAGATCTTCTGCAAAGTGCTGCTCGATTTGCCAGCCATCTTCGGCGAAGGGCACCGCGTACTCGGCCAAAGAGCGTTCGGCTATCTCAGTCACGTTGGTCGGTTGTGGGTCATAAACTCGACGACCCGATTGAATCCCCGCAAAGCTGAGCATTCGCTCGATCTGATTGATCAGCCGGCGCGCTTCACGCTGAATCACGTCACCGTATTGTTGCACCCGGCTCGGGTCCTGGATCGTGCCCTGCGATAAATTGTAGCTCGTCGATTGAATGACAGTTAGGGGCGTGCGTAATTCGTGAGAGACGCCCGCCACGAACTCCATCTGCTGTTGCGCCAAACGGCGCGCGCGCACCGTGGCCAACATCAACATCACTGAGCTGCCGGCCAACAGCACGAGCATAATCAAACTGAAGCCGAGGATGTGTAGTCGGGCATTTTCGACCAGCGCTTCAAGCGAACCGGCTTTGTTTTTCACCACCAGCAGCCAGGCCCGATCGTCGGCGCCTCCGCGATTGGCGCCGATCTCAGCGAGCGGCAAACCTTGCGCTCCAGACACAAACGGCTTTGGTCCCGGTCGCGTTGGCGGTGGCCCTTGATGACCCTGCTGCATATTTGCGTCAAGCAAGACAATGCCGGCGTCAACCTGTGACAACGACCCAATCGTCAGCGTTGGATCCGAACCATAGATCATACTCAGTGGGTAGCTGGCAACGACCGCCACCTGATAACGGGCACCAGTACCGTAATGCCGCTCCACCAGTTCGGGGAGCAGATACTGGCGGAGATAGTCGTTATCGACTTCAAGAAAACACCAGCCCCTGAGTTCGGGCACATGAACCGATCCCTGTGTGGGTACGGGCCTGAGCGATTGCAGCCAGTCGCGCGGCTGCAACGGCGGTTCTGATGGCGGCGATTCAGTTATCGCGCCGCCGGGCCGTTGCCACTCTGGTGTGGGCGGAGCACCGGTAACGAGTGGAAATATCAACACCGGTCTACCTTGAAAAAACTCATACGCAAGTCCATTCGGAAAAAGCGGAGGCCGTCCTCCGGGCAAACGCAGACGCTCCTCCAGAACGCGGCGATAAACGACAAACTCGTTGGGCCAGGCTTCAGTTTTGAATTGGTCGTCGCCCGTCTGCAGCCGTCTGAAGACGACTCCCTTGTCGCTTCGCGTGCCGATGGCGATCGAGGCTAGTAGTTGCGGGCGGTCAGAGGTGCTGTGCCATCGTCTGGTAATCTCGATCATGTATGGCTCAAACGCGACATCGTTTCTTTCATCCGGCGGTGGACGGAAGAAAGGCGGCAGTTGCAGCAGGGTTTCTCGGAAATCGCCGCTGAAGTTTCGTAGCGCCACCTCCATGGCTTCACGGCCTTGTCGTCGGTGGGCATCGCTCGCGAAATTGATCCAGCGATACTGAAGCACACCGGCGATCACCGTGAAAAGCAACACCGCCACGCAACCAGGCACCAGCCAATTTCTTCTGACACGATCGAACATCGCTCGCATTGTAGCTTTCGAATTTGCTCACCGGCCTCGACTTCGGACCAAGACTTTACCTCGTCTTTACAAAACGGCGGTCACTTTACGAACAGTTTACATAGCAACGCCAACCTTTCTCTTAGCATAGTCGTACATCGTTGCAGTTCCACAAACCCTTCAAGAGGAGAACCAATGCGAAAACTAGCAATTCTAATCATCCTTGTTGCGACGGCCGCCGTCGCGTTACCGCAAGAACCGCCGAAAACCGCCAGCACGCAGTCTGATGCGAAAAAGGCTTTCGAGAAACTCAAAACCCTGGCAGGTTCCTGGGAAGGAACTATCGGCAATTTGTCCACGCAGGTGACAATTCGCGTGACTTCCGCCGGCAGCGCGATCATGCACGATGCCCTTATGGCCTCGACTAATAAGATCACGATGATCTATTTGGAGGGCGACCGTCTGTTCCTGACCCATTACGGTGGCGAGGGAAATCGTCCGCGCTTTGAAGGCAAGTTAACGCCGGATGGAAAGAGCGTAGAGTTCGACTTCCTCGATGTCGCGGGCGGCACGCAGAGAGGACTCATGAAGCACATGATGTTCACCATAGTTGACGCAAACAATCATATCGTAGAGGTGACTTACATTCTGCCGGACGGTAAGCCGGTTCAGGCGCGCGGCGAATTTCAACGAACAAAATGACTGGGCCGATATCATGCGTTTGCCCATATTAGTCATTCACATTTGCGGTGGCGTCGTAGGGTTACTGTCTGGCGTCGCCGCAGTGGCATTCCGCAAGGGTTCGCCCCGGCATCGCACGGCTGGAAACATATTTTTCATCTCCATGCTGACGATGGGCTCAACCGCGGCCTTACTGGGCAATGTTTTCGGCGGCGCTTCTGCGTTATATCTGGTGACCACGGGCTGGCTGACCGCCAGAAGGCGCGAAGGGGAAACGACCATCTTTGATTGGGGTGCTCTTCTGTTTGGCTTGGCGGTCGGAGTTCCCATCGTGACCGATGGCTTAAGAATAGTTAGTGGGTCAATTGCGCCAAGACCTGGAGTTCCTGTTGGGATGATCATCTTCCTTGGTTCCGTGGTCCTACTTGCTGCCGCCGGTGACGTTCGCATGCTCGTGCGGGGCGGTGTTTTCGGTACGCAGCGAGTTGCGCGACATCTTTGGCGCATGTGCTTTGGGCTGTTCATCGCCACAGGGTCCTTCCTGGGACAGCGACGAGTAATCGCTTTCCTGGGCGGCCCAAAAATTCTGCTCCTGGCTGCCCTGCCATTAATCCTGATGATCTTCTGGCTAATCCGCGTACGCTTCAAAAATGCATACAAGAGAAAGTTGGTCCCAAGCAGTGGCGATTTTCACTCGTTGCCGACTTAGACATTGTGGCTTTTCGTGTTCGGCGTAAACCTATCGAGATGGAATGTGCGGGCCAGCGCTTGAACATTTCGTTCAACCGATCGGATAAGGATAACGATTATGAAACACAGCGTTATGTTAACCATCACGTCTCTGCTCTCGATCCTTTTCTTTACGTTTCACCTGGCGGACGACATCGTCCGCGGGTTCGAAAAGGGAGGGCTCTCAAACCTCACTGCTGTGCCCATCTTTGTCGTTTGGCTGTACGGAACGCTGGTGCTCGCTGAACGGCGATCGGGGTACATCATCATCCTTCTCGGGTCGCTCCTTTCGTTGGCCGTCCCCGTCCTCCACATGAAGGGGAGGGGTGTCGGCATCGCCAGCGGCATCGCCAATTCCAGCGGAGGCTTCTTCTTCGTCTGGACGCTCATCGCGCTCGGCGTGACCGCGCTCTTCTCCGTCATCCTCTCGGCGGGCGGACTGTGGAGCCTGCGACGGGGCCAGCCCCGGTAGTCCCACAACCCGAACATGGAAAGGCCCGTCGCACCGCGTAGGTGATCGGCGCGGATCGGCTCAATTATTGTCTGAGCCAGTTAACAACCAGCAATAGAGGTGGAAACGGCGTAAATAAGTCCGCTCGAACTACAGTGGGAAGCACCGGTAGACGCGGCTTCTCCAGCCAAGCTACGGCGCTGGAGGCGGATTCGGCAGATGTATCGCACGCGTCGATTTCTCGGATTGTGCCGACACAGATCCGCTTACTGGTTTGAACGGCCGGGCAACGAAAACTGGACAAGGTGCCTGGCGGAGCACGCGATCCACATTTGATCCAAACAGGGCTCGCATGCCGAAGCCAGCACCGTGAGCGCCGATGCAAATCAGATCAATCTGATTATTCTCCGCATAGGTTAGGATTTCACGGTATGGATGTCCCTCGCTGACCGCGTGGCGCACGTTGCACCAAAGATGGGCCTCTGCCGGGACGGCTTTCTGCAAGCGAGCTGCGGCGGTGTGGTAAGCGCCTTCCTGGCCCAATGGATACCAGGAAATCTCTGGTTCATTGAGGGTGAATGGAGGCAGTACGTGCAAGAGGTGCAGCTCTGCTTGATATTCCTGCGCAAACGACAGCGCGTAATTTACGGCAAGCTCTGAGTAGTCCGAGAAATCATAGGCAACCAGCACTCGTTTAAGTTCAATATCGCTGCGATTGTCTACCCAATCGCGTTCGTCCGAATGGGTGACAAGGACCGGGCAGGTAGCCGTGCGACAGATTTGCTCCGCCGTCGAGCCCAGCAGTGCCGCACGATGCGGACGCCGCCGCGAGCGCATGACAATCAGATCCACATTATGTTTCGTAGCCTCATGAGCGATTTCATCGCCGGGGTTCTCACCTTCGACCACGATGCCTTCCCATTTAAGTTTCGACAGGCCGGCAGGATTCAGGCTGGCAGCGACGGAATTCTCAAAATGCTTCCTGATGCGATCTCGCGCATCTGCCCGCTCTCGTTCTGTCTCGCCGTTCGACTCTGTGCCAGATGGCCGCAAACAGTGGAAGACAAATAACTTCGCTTCGTAGGCGCGAGCCAGTGCCACAGCGTACTGTAGCGCTTCGTCGGATTTCGCTGAAAAGTCAGTTGGACAGAGGATTCGTTGGATTCTCATAATCGTGCAGGCGCACCGTGCGCCGACCTCCTGTTCCTGGCTTTGGCAATGATCGTGCCGGACTCAAACTCCATGTTTTCGACTGTGGGCGTTGATCAACTGCGAATAATCACTGAATTGTCTGGGGATATTCCGCAGCGAGGATTCGGATCGCGGTCAATTGGGAGTCTGCCTTAGGCAGCGACGCGCCTTAGCGGAAAATAGTGGGGCTGCCACATCTTGTCTGCCAGCCTTCGCTCCAGTTCATCGGCACTCGTTGTTTGCGTCAGGCCGGTTCGCTGCGCTTCGAGTGCAACCGCCAGCGCCACTCTGCGTGAGATTTCACGAACACTCTCCAGCGGTGGATATAAGGGAGCTGCAGGGTCATTCAATGCTGGAGAGAGTTCGCTCAGTACTCGCGCGGCGGCAACAAACATTGCGTCGGTCACACGACGCGCGCCAGATGCGATTACTCCCAAGCCGACGCCGGGGAAGATGAATGCGTTATTGCATTGGCCAGTCCGAATTAATCGCCCCGCACGACTGGTGGGAGGGAAAGGACTGCCGGTTGCGATCAGTGCGCGGCCATCCGTCCATGTAAGAAGGTCAGACGGAGTTGCCTCACTTTTTGAAGTTGGATTCGAAAGCGGAAAGATCACCGGACGATCTACATGCCTGGCCATTTCACGGACAATATCTTCAGTGAAAGCTCCGGCTTGTGCCGATGTTCCGATCAGAACTGTGGGATGCACATTCTTAATCACGTCACGGAAGGTAAAGCCGTTTGAAGAGTTCACCTTCCAGTCGAACATATGTTCAATCGGCTGTGCGTATGTTCGTTTCGATTCTTCCAGGCTCTTTCGTCCTTCATGCACTAGACCTCGGCTATCGACCAACCAAAGTGCGCGTCTTGCATCCTGCTGCGGCGTTTCCTCATTGCCCATCGCGGCAACAATCTGATCGCAAATGCCTATTGCCGACGAGCCGGCGCCGAGAATCACAATCCGTTGCTCGCCGAGTTTCGCCTTTCTGAGGTTCATCGCGGCCAGCAGGCCAGCCACGGTTACTGCGCCGGTTCCCTGAATGTCGTCGTTGAAAGTGCACAAGCGATCACGGTACCGTTCAAGCAGACGTGAAGCGTTCTGCTTTGAAAAGTCTTCCCATTGGAGTAGTACATTCGGAAACTTCTGCTGGACCGCTTCGACAAACGCTTCGATAAACACGTCGTACTCTTGACCGCGTACGCGCTCATGCCGCCAACCGAGATACAATTGATCATCGAGCAATTCTCGATTGTCGGTTCCCACATCCAACAATATGGGCAGAGTCGTCGCCGGATGAATTCCGGCGCACAGAGTGTAAAGCGAGAGCTTTCCAATCGGGATTCCCATCCCTCCCACGCCGAGATCTCCAAGTCCGAGAATCCGCTCGCCGTCGGTCACCACGATGACTTCCACCTTATCCGCAGGGGCGTTATCGAGCAGCAAAGGAATTTCGTCGCGATGAGGGTATGAAATGTAAAGCCCTCGCGGGCGGCGGAACACGTGACTGTATTGCCGGCAACCCTCGCCGACCGTCGGCGTGTAGATGATCGGCATCATCTCAGTGATGTGTTCCTGCAGGAGTCGATAGAAGAGAGTCTCGTTGCGGTCCTGCAAAGCACTGAGGAACACATAGCGCTCCAGGTCGCTCTCTTTTCGCAGGTAGTTCCCGTAAGTCCGAGCCAGTTGCTCTTCAACAGTGGATGAGTGTGGTGGGAGTAGTCCCAGTAGACCGAGCTCGCGACGTTCGTCCTCCGGGAACGCGCTCCCTTTGTTAAGCAGTGGATTGTCCAGTAGCAGTTGTCCAATCAACGCAGTTTCGATCACAGGCTCACTCGGCTTAGTTACCGCAGAACTCATTTCACGTCCTTTCAGCGCCAACTTGGTTGCGACACGCCCGGATTAAACAACATGCCCATTTGCCGAAGGCGACCACAGAGATCACTGCCGTTACTGCAACTGCTGAAAGGTGATCGTGACGATTGGCACATCGCCAGCGCTCTTATTGTACGACACCCAGAAGCCTTCGCTCTCGTGGCGAACAAGCTTGTACATCGATCCATCAGCTCTCACTTCTAGGTCAGCGCCAACAACGGTTCTGTAATCAGGCGCGCCAAGCCCCGCAAGGTAGTCGATGGAAATGGTTACGACCCTGTGTGCAGCATCGTAAGCAATCTGAGCCGTTTCCTTCTCCGAGAAGACGAAGAAGTCCTGGTCGTCACGCTTTAGTGTTGGCTCGCCAAGTTTTGCCCTGGCTTCTTCCGTCGTCATGCCGAGAAGCACACCCCGATACTCTTTGTAGAGGGGCTGCTGCGCTTCGGCCGAGGCGTTAACCATTTTCGCCTTCGACTTCTGTGTTTGCCCATTTGAATTGACCACCCAAAAGAGAACCAGGAGCCCGCACACGACTAAAGACGTTGCCCTGACCACATGTGAAAGAAAATTGCCTCTATCTCGAATCATTTGTTTACACCTCCTCATGAAAGATCGTATTAACGATCTTTCTTTGTTGATTCCATTTAAGGGCAACCACTGTGCCGATCAAGAACGGCTCGTTTCTTGCGATCGCATTAGCGAGGCTGCGAGCTTTTGCTCAAATCAATCGGGAAAATTCCCCTCCCTGGCTTTCGGATTGGTCACGCCTTTCGCGCAATCATTTCAGTACTTCTTCCGACTGCCCTGCCGACGGCCCAGACCTCGCCGCCTGCGCGCACCTGCAACACGATCTATTTCATCTGCCTTCCCTCCTCTCAGATCCTATCTAGGCACGCACGCCCAACAATGGCCGAGGACCAACGGCTGAGACCCTGACGCGTGCATCGAGAATAACCGCTCCGCTCTCGTGGACCACGAAAGGATTGCAATCGAGCTCTGCGATTTGGGGAATGTTCTCAACCATGGCGCTTACACGCAGCAGTCCGTTTTCCAAAGCCGCCACGTCGCACATTCGCGCTCCACGGAAGCCGGTGAGCAATGGATAAGTCTTGAGACTGCGAATCATTTCAGCCGCGTCTTCTTTGGAAAGCGGTGCGAGCCGCACCGCAACGTCGCGCAACAACTCAACCTGGACGCCTCCCGCGCCGCAGGCTACAACCGGACCAAACTGCGGATCGTGCACCACGCCGACCAACATTTCCACGCCGCTCTGGGCCATGCGTTGAACCAAAAACCCTGTTGGGGCTTGTCCATGCGACGACAACTGTTCCGTGATCATGCGAGCCGACGCGCACACTTCCTCGGCGCCGCGCAGGTGAAGCCGGACCACGCCCGCTTCAGTTTTGTGAATCACGCCCGGCGCGATGGCTTTCAAAGCCACTTCACACCCCATTTCATCTGCCGCCAGCGCTGCTGCTTCCGGGGAATCAACAACCATTTGTTCGATCAAAGGAAGTGAGTAACAGGCAAACAGCGCCGCCGTTTCCTCGGGTTTCAGCCAACCATCGCCGCGCTCGAGCGCTGTGGCCACGATCCCCGCAGCCTCTTCACGGCGCACATCTTCGAATCGCGGCGGCGCAGTTTCCGCGCGTTCGCGCCACTCCTGATACCGTGCTGCTCTTGCCAATGCGATGGCCGCAGTTTCCGGAAAGCGGTACGAAGGAACGCGGACACAGCCTGCGCGTAATTCATCAGGCGCGCCCGCCGCGGACATGAACACAGCTGCAACTGGTTTGCTCTTGTTGAGTTTGGCCACCTCTTCAGAAATCACGCGGGCGACATCTTCCGCGCGCGTAACGAGTGGCGGAATAAAAATGATAATGAGTGAATCGACGTTAGGATCATTCGCCACGACGCGGATTGTTTCGCGATACTGCTCGGCGGTCGCCGATGCGATCATGTCAACCGGGTTGCTGACGCTGGCCTCAGTCTTTAGCAATGCGCGAAGCTTCTTCTGACTTTCGTCCGTGAGCACAGGAATCTGTAGCCCGCGAGCCTCGCACGCATCGGCGCACAGAATCGCCGGGCCACCCGCATTTGTTACGATGCCGACTCGCGGACCACGCGGGAGCGGCTGATTGGCCAGCAGGGTAGCGACATCGAATAGCTCTTCCAATGTGTCGGTGCGGATGACTCCCGCTTGCCGAAAGAGTGCATCGACCGTGACATCAGACGCTGCTATCAACGCGCCGGTGTGAGACGAAGTCGCGCGCGCGCCCGCGGGCGACCGGCCGCTTTTCACCACCACGATCGGTTTCGCGCGCCCGACTCGACGCGCAATCTGAGAAAACTTCTTCGGGTTTCCAAACGACTCCAGGTAAAGCAAGATCACATCCGTTCCCGGATCGGATTCCCAGTAGCGGAGGAGATCGTTGCCGGAGATATCAGCCTTGTTCCCGACGGAGACAAAGGTCGAGATGCCCAACCCGAGCGAATTGGCGTGATCGATAATGGCCAGGCCCAGCGCTCCGCTTTGTGAAGAGAACCCAACGCGACCTGGCGGCGGAACGTCTGGCGCGAACGTCGCGTCAAGCCTGACACTGCTGTCGGTGTTCAATATTCCCATGCAGTTTGGTCCTATCAGACGCATGCCGAAGGCGCGACAGACGCGAACCAATTCAGCTTGCCGCTCCTGTCCCTCGGAGCCGGTTTCAGCAAAACCCGCTGAGATCACCACCAGAGCTTTAACTCCTTTGCGCCCGCAACTCTTGGCGGCGGGAATCACGTCGCGCGCGGGAACGACGATGATCGCAAGATCGACCGGCCCTGGTATCTCTTCGACTGTCGGATAAGCGGGTACACACTGAATTACATCGGCAGAAGGATTCACAGGATAGACCGGGCCCTGTAGTGCATAGCTCAGCAGGTTGTGAAAGATCTCGCCGCCGAGACTACCGCGTTTGCGCGAGGCGCCCACGACTGCTACCGCGCGTGGATTGAAAAAGAGTTTGAGGGCGTTGACTGAGGCGATGCTCTCACGTTTCTCGAACCTCTGAATCGCTTCGTCAGTGAAAGAAGTTGGGAAGCTCACATGCAGGTATCCAGCTGTCGCCTTAATCTCGGTGTGGAAACCCGACTCCCTGAATACTTTCAGCATGGCGGTATTGGCAGCAACCGTCTCAGCCTCGAATGTCTGGATTCCATTAGCCGCCGCCACCTCCGCCAGTTGCAGCAACAGTATCGAACCCAGCCCGCGTCCCTGATAGTCGTCGGCAATTGCGAAAGCGACCTCCGCGTGGTCTTCACTGAGTGACGTGTAGAAAGCGTGGCCGACAATGCGCTCCTCTGGTCCGATCACTATCAGCCCAAACGTTCGGCAGTAATCTACGGCAGATTCGCGGTGCGCCTCCTCCGCCAAGACCGACTCTTTGCCCAAAGACAGAAACCGCAACCAACGTGAGTCTTCGGAGAGCGATTTGAACAAACTGAACAGGCGTTGCTCGTCATCGGGTCGCATTACTTGGACTCGGACGGTTGAGCCGTCGCGGAGCACCACGTCGCCTTCTCGGTGCACGAGGCGTGCAAGCAACCCTTCCTTGCTTTGAGTCTGTGGCTCTATTTGGGAGGTTATGTTATTTGGCATGATGCGATCGTAGGATTCCTCTCTTTCGATTAATTCCGTTTCGTGCTGTGCGCGCCCTCGCCAGTGACCTCCGAGCGCTACGGAGGTTAATTAAGTGCAATGATTATGCCGATAGTTTTGTCGGTGATTTGCTAAGAAGATGGATGGTCAAGAGGTTTGACTGCGGAAACTTCACCAACCTACCGTGCGAAAGCCCGCAGTGATCGCCGCCCGATTTCATCGGCACCGCGAGAATTCATTAATTCCACCTGCAGCAAGTTGGGAATAGGGATTGCTCCTTGAGCAGGCAGTAACCGGGTGAATCGATTAACGTGGAGGTAACGATCATGGATGACGGCCTTTTCCTTCAGAGTGTTGAGGCCCTGGGCGACTCGCCGTTTGTAGGAACCGGAGGCGAGATTTGGGAGTGGTTGCAGGGCGAAAAAGAAGAAGTATCTCAGGAATTGCTTGCGGAGGGTCCTTTGTGCCACAGCGAAGCGGGTGGTCTGAGAGAACACGAAGCCTCGGAGACAAACGTTCGCGAGATCGAATGGCGCCATCGCGGACACTTGGAAGCGCGGCTACGAGATATCAGTGACGCGCAGGATCGGTTGATCGATGGCGGTTACGGCAAATGCGCCGACTGCCGCAAGCAGATCGACAGCCGTCGCTTGGTCGCCGATCCGTCAGTGTCTTTGTGCCTTGAGTGT
>JAMQPH010000106.1 GCA_023717605.1 Pyrinomonadaceae bacterium | reverse complement strand
GTAGATGTTCTGGTGCTTCTATTTGTTTCTTATGGAGTGCTTCTCAATATCAATAGAGGGCTAGACAGCAGCGCGCCTGAAAAGAAGTCGGCCGTGATCACAGAGGTCTTTGAAGATCCGTTTTCCCCCGGTTGGTTCTTTCCTGCGGGGCAATCGGTTCTCACCGGTACGGGTACGTCTGCTGTGGTCACAGAGATCATCAGGGATCCCTTTTCCCCCGGTTGGTACTTTCCTGCCGGGCGATCGCTCATTACCAGCTCGAATGTGTCCGATAAGCCGAAATACATCGCGCTTCGCCGAAGCATGGTTGAGTCTCTGCTGATTGGGCAAGAGGTGACATTCACACAGTACAAAGGCTTTCTCGGCATACCGTGGGCGTCAGACTTCCGAGTTGATCATCAATCGGTTCCGCAAGACCTCCTGACGTCCAATGACCCGATCATCAAGAAGGACGTCGCGCTATCTGAACTGCACAAGCAGCAGTGGGAACGAGGATTGGAAGACGCCCGACAATATGCCTCAGAGGAGCCGGAGGATGTCGAATTTTTGATCGCTGTAACCGAAGTCCTATTAAAGAAAGGTCAGGCAAGGTCTGCCGTTGAATTTTTGAAACCCATAGCAACCGCTCGACCCAATTATCAGGTGTACCTTCGATACGCCGACCTACTTCACACAATCGGGGAGCGTGAAGAAGCGGTCAAAATTTTCCAAGTTGCAGCGACGATGGATTCCAAGCCGATCATGGCTTTGTATCAACTGGGATACCAGCTTAAGGCACTGGGGCGATTCGGAGAAGCGACGATTGCATTCGAAAAGCTGTTAGAGATTCAACCCGGTTATCCCACGGTCAAAGAAGTTCTGTATGAGATGCACCGGCAATCGGGTATGAGTATGTCGTCCCATTCACTATCTTATGTCCCCGCTCAATAATGCCACGAACCGGGTGCGCAAGTTTAGTTAGAAGCGGGTGGTTAACTCAGAGACAGTCCATCCGGTGCGCGGGTCTGTACTGCCCCACTTAATTCTGGACAGTTTGTTGAACATTGTAAACCCTGATGAGAGATCCTCGGCTGTCTTCTGGTGCGATAGGCTTTCAATAAATTCAGTGAGTTTCCTGTATCCAGCTGACTAACCCACCTGTCCGCAATTTAAGTGGGGCACAACATTTATCCCTTCGCATCGGTTCTTGGGCATGGGCGGGTAGAAAAGAGAAGGTTTTGTTCGCCATTTCAAAAAGATGCTGGCTCCCCGAACTGTATCCTTTACGAACCCTCAGGTTTCAGGTTCCAAGTCTCACGGTTTAGGAAACCGTTCTCACGACCCTACTCAGGCCCACGGGAACTCACTCAGCCCTACTGGGGCAAAGCTTCGCAGAATTCCCGAACTTTGGCTGGAATAGGCCTGAGTGAGCTGGAATGAGGTGGGCTTGAGCACAAAACGAGCACAGCCGTCTACCTAGATTCTGAAGAAGCACGTGGGGATGGATATGAAGACGAAGAGGGGAAACAGATCGCCATTGCATCGGTCTGGCATTAGCTAGCTGGAGGAGCACCTGGAAGATTTTGCCGGATGCGTGTGAGATACGTGGATATGAAATGCTCCGGCACATCTTGAATACTGAGGTTCTTCAGGTTATTCCAGAACGAAAACACCGACAGGCGTTCAGCCTGATGTTCTGTATACAAGCGGTAGTTCGAACTGTCCAGCAGCACGACCTCCGGGCCGAAGTGTTGATACGGACCTTCGTCTAAAACTGCAAACAACTCGAAGGGCGGAAGGAGGGGCACGGGGTCTTTGTCGTTCACAAAGCGGAGCAACGGCAGCGTGCGATATTTCCGGGCCCCGT
>JAMQPH010000100.1 GCA_023717605.1 Pyrinomonadaceae bacterium | reverse complement strand
CCACGGGCGTACGGCCATTGATGATGATCGGTTCCCGCAAAGCGGTGTGGCTGTGGCCGCCGATCACGATGTCGATGCCCGGTACCTCCTGGGCCAGACGCACATCGTCGCCTTCGCTATAGTCTCCGTCCGGCCCTTTCGCCACCCCGCCGTGACTAAGGGCGATGACCACATCTACCTTCTCGGTTTCGCGGAGCATGGTCACCAACTTCCGGGCTGTCTCGATCGCGTCGTCGAAAGTGACAGCGCCGGCGCCGCCCGTGTAAAAGGTCGCCTCTTTGCCGAGCACGCCGAGCAGGCCAAAGCGAATGCCGCCGCGCTCGATAACAATGTGGTGGCGGATCACTCCGTCCTCGAATAAAACCCTAAGGGGATCAAGTGCGGCGTCGGACGCTGAGAGATTTGTATTAGAGCCGAGCACCGACGGGATCCGGCCCGCGCTGCTGGCCACACCGATCGAACTGGCCAGACCTTCCGGCCCGAGATCAAAATCATGGTTGCCGAATGTGGTGGCGTCGTAGCCCATCAGGGACATTAGCTGTAGTTCGCCGCCGATCTCACGAGTGGCGGCGCCGAACGGGGTTCCCATGCTGTAGTCGCCCGCGTCGAGCACCAGCACTGGGCCACGATCCTTGAGCGCTTCTCTACGTCTGGCGATCAGACCGCCAAGCCGCGCATACCCGCCGCTTGTGTTGTCATCGTTGAGCGTGAACGGTGTGTAGTCCGCCGCCGGACCCATGCCGATAAAGCTCGAATGCATGTCGTTCGTGTGCAGAATGGTAAAGCTCTTTTTCATGGTCTAACTCCTGTCCTCGCTTCGCCGGTACTCCACCCTTTGAGCACCCGATCAACTTGGAATCCACGACCTCCGTTCATGATTACCGAGACCGGCAGCCCCTTTGGACTGCCGGTCCTGGATTCCGTTGACTGTGGCCCATTGAAGGTAGTGGCGCCTGCGACTTCTTCGAGCCGCTTCTAGTCCACGGAGAAAGCGGCTGCCGCCAATCTCTCGAGGTTGAGGTACTGCTCCTTCTCGACCGTCACGCCGACGAATTTGATCGTTCCGCCCTTGAACGGATTGGATCCGGAGTATTCGTGGCTGACCGCGTCGGCGCTGTCGAACCCGACGCACAGACCGTCACCGCAGAGCGTGAACTTGCCCACCTGTGCGCGCATCGGGCCTTCAGCCACGACCTGATCGTTGATGTAAAGCTTCGTCTTCCCGATGGACTCCTGGTGCGGTCCAGCGCTCTCCCGGATGAACTCCATGCCAAGCGTGTACTTGCCGGGCTTGAGCTCAGGCGAGACGAACTTCTGCTCAGGCGGGATCCCTAGGAAGTTGTTCACGTAGAACAGCTTTTTCTCCTTGATGAACAACGAGTGACCGCCAAAGCGCGAACCATGAGCGAAGAGCACCCCGGCCGCGTTCGGATCAGTGATCTCGACGTCGGCGATGATCTTGAACGAGCGACCCCGCACGTTGACGGCGACGCTTTCCGGCACCGAAGACGTACCGGGGTAATAGATGAACCGTTCGCGAGCTGCCTCTTCAGCGGGACGCGGAGTGTTGAGCACCTCCAGTGCGGTACGGTCATCCATCGGCAGTACGAGGTTCTTCTCTGCTTCCTCGAACCACGCCTTGATCAACGCCTCGAGTTTCTCCGGATGTTCCTTGGCCAGATTCTTCGACTCGGCGCGATCAACATCCACGTGGTAGAGCTCCCACTCATCCTTGTCGAAGTTGCTCTTACCGGTTAGCGGGGCATGCACGGCTACAGCCTTCCAGCCGTCTTCCCAGATACCGCGGGTACCAAGCATGGCGTAGTACTGGCGCTTCTTGGCTGTCGGCGCGTCCGGCTGTGCCTCAAAGCTGTACGTCATGGAAACACCGGAGAGTGGATACTGCTCCACGCCGTTGTAAACCGCAGGCATCTCCAGACCGCACGCCTCCAGAATTGTCGGGACGATGTCGGTGGAGTGGTGATACTGATTGCGAACCTCGCCGCGCGCTTTAATACCTTTGGGCCACGAGATGACGAGGGGATCGCAAGTTCCACCCGCGTATTCCGAATAGCGCTTAAACATCTTGAACGGAGTTGAGGTGGCAGCGGCCCATCCCGTCGGATAGTGTTCGTAAGTGTCTGGTCCGCCCAGCTTGTCAATGAGCTTCATGTTCTCTTCGAGTTCATCCGGATAGCCGTTGAAGAACTTGTTCTCGTTAACTGATCCGTTGGGGCTGCCTTCTCCGGAAGCACCGTTGTCGGCCGCGTAGAGCACGACCGTGTTCTCGAGCTGACCGCTCTGCTCGAGGTAGTCGATCAGGCGGCCGACCTGTGCATCCGTGTACTCCGAGAAGCCGGCGTAGACCTCCATCAGGCGCGAGAACAATTTCTTCTCGTCAGCATTGAGCGTATTCCACGGGCGAACGAAATCTCCCGGGTTTGCCATTTCTTCCGGTATTGGATTCAGAGCCGTCAGCTGCGTGCCCTCGGGCAGGACGCCCTTGGCGATCATGCGTGGCAGGACCCATTCGCGGTAGGCTTCATAGCCGTCGTCGAACTTGCCCTTGTACTTGTCGATATATTCCTGAGGGGCATGATGCGGGGCATGGTTGGCGCCTGGACAGAACCACATGTACCACGGCCGCGAAGGATTGCTGGCCTTCTGGTCGCGGATCATTTGCAGCGCCTGGTCCGCAAGATCCTTGGAGAGGTGATAGCCCTCCTCAGGTGTGTAAGGCGCGTCGATGAAATGGTTGTCTTCGACGAGGTCGGGATACCAATTGTTGGTTTCACCACCCAGGAAGCCATAGAAGCGATCGAAGCCCTTCTGCAGTGGCCACTGCTTGCGGCTTCCGCCTGGGCAGCAGTCCGTCTCGACGACGTTGTGTTCTTTGCCCAACCAGAAAGTGCTCCAGCCACCGTCCTGCAGGATCTGTCCGATCGTGGCGCACTGGTCCGGTATGCGGTTATGCGCACCGGGAAATCCAGTTGCCGCCTCAGTGATGGCGGCACAGCCGTTGAGGTGGTGATTGCGTCCGGTAAGCAGTGTGGAGCGGGTCGGCGAGCACAGCGCCGTGGTATGCCACTGCGAATACATCAGCCCGTTGTCCGCTAACCTCTGCAGCGTCGGCATATTGATCCGGCCGCCGAACGGCGACCAGGCAGCCTGGCCTGTATCGTCATACAGAACGAACAGAATGTTCGGTGCGCCCTCGGGCGCCTTCGTTGGTGTATACGGTCCCCAATCGGGGGTTGAGTCGCGGACGTCGAGCTTGATGACGCCCTTGAACTCTTTATCTCCTGGTTTTTTCTCTGGAATAGCTTTCGACATTTCTCATCTCCTTAATTTCTTGACGGTCAAGATTCAACTCAGTTACAGACTGAGCACGGTGAATTTGTTTATGGGTTCCGTAGCTCCACAGGCGCGCTCTACTAAGGTGATCGTTTGCGTCGTTCTGGGTAACTCATCGTTTGCGCCTCCTCAATTCACTGAAACTTCTAGTGGCGATGCTGGGTGGCCCGGAACCGGCGTCGCACTTGTTCCTCCGTGACATTTCTTGAACTTGCGCTCACTGCCACATGGGCAGGGATCGTTGCGGCCCGTGTTCGCACTCCATTCCCTTCGCTCCATATCGAGCAAGGCCATTGCCTCGTCCGCGAACCGGCCGTTGCGTAGCAGTTGGGCCATCATCTTCATCGGATGATCGATATGTTTGAAGAAGGCTTTGTAGCCGGCACAGAGGTAGTTGAGACCCGGCTCGCCATCAGGCGTCTCGATAAACCGGTTTTTGGGACATTCGCCATGACAGGCAAAACGCACCTCGCAGTTGCGGCAATAAGCCGGCAGTGTGTCGCGCTTGTCATTCCCGAATTTGACCTGCTTGCCTAAACCAACCAGTTGGACCAACGGCGTTTCTGTGATGTTGCCAAGCAGGTAGTCTGGTTCGACGTAGTGATCGCAAGAGTAGACGTCGCCGTTGTGTTCGAGCGACACAGCAGTCCCGCAAGTCTCGGAGAAAATGCACATCGCCGCCGGCACCCCGACCCAGGAGGCCAACGCTGCATCGAACATTTGCACATAGACCGTACCCACATCGTGCTGCACCCACTCATCGAAAATCGCAATAAGGAAACGCCCCCATTGCTCAGACTTAACTGAGCGATCGGTGACCTGGTTACCTGCCTGCAGATAGAGCGGACGATCTTTGAGCTTGTCGCCCCAACCTTTGTTCGCGATGTTGATTAATTCAGGCGTGGTACGTTCGACGATGGGAATGAACTGGATGTACTTCGTGCCCAGTTCGTCGCGCATGAATCGATAGAGTTCCAGCGGCTGATCTGCATTGGCAGCGTGGACAGTGGTCAGGACATTAAATTCGACATTGTGTTTTTGCATTAGCCGCGCGGCGGCGACCACCCGGTCAAAGGTTCCGGCACCTGACTTGTCGACGCGATAGGCGTCGTTCATTTCACGAGTGCCATCCAGACTGAGTCCGATAAGAAAGTTGTGCTCGCGAAAGAACGCGCACCACTCGTCATCCAGCTTCACTCCGTTTGTCTGCAGCGTGTTCTGAATTGTCTGGCCGGGCTTGAGGTACTTCTTTTCCAGCTCGATGGAGCGCCGGAAGAAGTCGAGGCCCATCAGGGTTGGTTCGCCACCCTGCCAGGCAATGGTTATCTCTGGCGACCCCTGTCCTTCGATAGTTTGGCGGATGTAGGTTTCGAGCAGATCATCAGCCATGCGAAAGCGGCTGCCGGGGTAAAGCATTTCCTTGGAGAGGAAGAAGCAATACTTACAATCAAGATTGCAGACGGCGCCCGTTGGCTTGGCCAACACATGAAAATATGATGGGCCGGTCTGCGCGACGACGGAGTTCTGATTTGTTGACACTCTCATTTCCTCTCTTTAACTGTTCCTATCTGTCGATGGCCTCAGCGCCTTACTGTCGAAAGATGACGGCGAGAAACGCCAGAATGCCGAAGAGCGAGATCACCCCCGCAAATACCGCGGCCATTGAGTAGGGGACTTCAACGTACTTCTTTCTTAGTGCCTGCATGTCGCGCCGGTGGGAAATCGTCGCCATCAACAAGGCCACAAGTCCGGTGCCGATCATGCAGAGCCCGTAACCTCTGGCTCCGATCAGTTTCCCGGGTGCTCCAGTCTCTTTCTCAACGTATTGAAGAAACTTGTAGATCGTGAACCCGAAGGAGATTAGCGATACGGCCGTTCTGATCCACGCCATCAAGGTCCGCTCATGGGCCAGGTCCGTGCGGTCCAAGGCCAGCCTCGTAGAGGTGGAAATTGGTGTGGCGTTAAGGGTGTTGGCCATATTCTCCATGTCAGCCAGGTTCTTTTGTCTTAGCTCCGTCAATCAGGCGACAGGTTCTCTTAATGCAAACCTGACGAGGTCAGCGTTCGAGCCGAGATTAAGAACACCCATCATTCGATATTTGTGACGGCAACGGTGCGAGGCTTGATCTGGAGAGCGGCTCATATGCTTAGCCTTTGGGCCTTGGGTAGTGGCTCAGCGCCAGTTCAATTGCGTCCAGCAGTACTTGATCGTTCACCGGCTTACGGAGATAGGCCACGGCCATGCCCGCGAGCGCCTGGGCGCGCGTTTCATCGGAATCGTGTCCGGTTATGATCACGACGGGCAGGAGCACGTCGGACTCAGCCAGCCGAGCCTGAACCTCGAAGCCGCTCACCACCGGCATGTGCAGATCCAACACCACGCAATCGGGCCAATGCGTCCGAAGAGATTCGAGAAACTCAACGCCGGACGGAAACGTCTCTACCTCCAGACCAGCTGAACGCAGCAACCGTTTCAACGCTTTGCGAATGGGTTCTTCGTCATCAACCACGGCAATCAGCGATCGGTACTTATTCACGATGGCGCCACTATGGATGGATGGTGCGAAGAAAGATATTGGACCTTGGGTTATTAGACTTTAGGCCAATACTCGGCGAGAACCGGCACCTAAATCGGTGGTTAGACTACGGAAAATACACGCGAGCAAGACCGGGTGCTTGAAAGGTGGAAAGGTTGAGATGAGGGACGGAAATGATTCCAGTCCGCTAGTCAGTATTCTTCAGCCGCTCAGTCAGACGGACAAGTTCGGCAACGGAATCCACTTTCATTTTTTCCATCACGCGGGCGCGATGGACCTTGATGGTTTTTTCTACGGTGCCGAGATCGAAGGCGATGTGCTTGTTCAACTGTCCGGATACTACGTGCGTGAGGACTTCACGTTCGCGTGGCGTGAGTGTCGCGATCCGTTCTCGGATCTCATCCAATTCGGCACGGGCCTTTCGCGCGTTGCGGTCCTGTTCAATGGCAGCGTGGACGGCTTTGAGTAGCTCAACGTCGTTCACGGGCTTCGTGAGAAAATCCAACGCGCCCCGCTTCATCGCCTGCACGCTGGTGGGGATATCGCCATGTCCAGTCAGGAAAATAATCGGGAACACGGTGCCCTTCTTCGTCAGCGCCTCTTGTAACTCCAGGCCGTTCAAGCCGGGCATTGAGAGGTCGAGCACAAGACAGCCGGGTGCGTTCGGATCGAGTTGTTCAAGAAACTCCTGAGGTGAACTGAAAGTGGCAACATCAAGTCGAGCCGCGCGGATTAGACGCGAGAGGCCTTTCAATACAGCCGGATCGTCGTCCACGACGAAAACCGTTGGGACCACGTTGCTCATGATGGCGCTGCCTCACTATTGACGGGCAGCGTGAAAGAAAACGTCGCGCCACCATCCGGATTGTTAATTGCCCATAGCTTGCCGGCATGCGCCGAAATAATCGTGCGGCAAACCGAGAGTCCCAAGCCCAAGCCCTGAGCCTTAGTGCTGAAGAACGGCTCGAAAACCTCTTCCAGTTTTCCCGGATCTACTCCTATACCGCAGTCGGAAACCGAAAAGCGCACACTCAAGCCGTCTGCTAGTTCGGTACGGATGACGATTTGACGGTTCGCGGGCCCGTTTTGGCTCATCGCGTCGCTGGCGTTCATCAACAGGTTGAGCAGGACTTGCTGGAGTTGCACGCGGTCACCGTTAACAGTCGGAAGGACCGGCGCGAGTTCAGTGTGCGTGGTCACACCCTGGTTCACGAGATCGCCGTGAATCAGTCTGAGGACTTCCCGCACGGCGTCGTTTACGTCGACGGGCTGCTGCTGGACCTCGCCCTTTTTGAGGAGTAGGCGTAGGCGGTGGATGATTTCCCCGGCGCGGTTGTCCTGGTCCACGATGTCCGCGAGAATGTCGCGCACCTCGTCAAGGTCAACATCTTCATGGGCCATGAATCGTTGGGCTGCCTGGGCGTTGCTGAGGATGGCCATGAGCGGTTGATTCAATTCATGCGCCATCGAACCAGATAATTCTCCGAGCATCGTTACGCGGGAGAGATGGGCCAATTCCCACCGTTGCTGTTGCGCTTCCAGTTCAGCCACCTTGCGTTGGGTGATGTCGATGGATAGGCCCAGCACGCGAACTGGTTTGCCGCGGTCATTTAACTCAACTTGACCGCGAGACGCGATCCAACACACCTTGCCGCTGGGCAGAAGAACGCGGTATTCCGTTTCATAACCCTTTCCTTCTTGAACCTCAGCAAGGACTTGCCTGAATGTGTCGCGATCGTGCGGATGGATTTGTTGTAACAAGAGATTGAGATTCAAGGGCTCGGACTTCGAGAAGCCGAACATTGAACGCCACCTGTCGCTCGCCCAAATTTCATTGCTTGTCAGATCTCGAACCCAGACCCCCAAGTGTGCGGCTTCGGCGGCCAACTCCATTCGATGTTCACTTTCTTCCAGATCCTGGCCCATTTTGATCGCGCGGGCTGAGTCATAGCTCAATTCGTAAGCCATAGACAGGATGATGGCCATATAGAAAAGGCTCGCCATAACCGGGTAATCGATAACCTTCCATAATGTCAGCACCGCGTAAACGCTGCCGACAATTGCAAAAAATATGATGCTTCCACCCAACGTCAGCGCGCGCCGTCGTTCGCCGCGACGCCAGACGGACACGGCAGCATCTGCGACGAAGATTATCCACAAAATAAAACTGAACTGCCCCACCAGCATCCAGCGACTCGGCACGCCTTCGACCACCGAAACGGAATCTCCGAAAAACTGAACCTGGTGCAGGCCTGTGATACGGCTATAGTTGAGATTTGGCGTGAGGATGAAATTGAGAACCAGCGACACTGCCCTCACCCCAAGCACTGCCCAGGCTAGCCACCGGCGACCGGCGCGCATATAGACTCGAACAAATCCCACGAGGGCCACTATCACCAGGAATGCGGGTGGGTGAAGCCAGCGAATCGCTGAGGTGTATTCCGCGATCGACTGCGACCGCATCATCCACAATTCATCCAGGGCAAGAAGACTTGTGCCGGTCGCCGAAACGAAAAACAACAGACTCGCCCAGGCTTGTCGCCGCTTGAGCCAAATGAGCAGATGCGTCAGCGCCAGAGTGAGACAGGCGGACGCAACCATCGACCAGATGATCGTGACCCAATTCATTGTGAAAAGAGATTAGCAAACCGTCCCAGGCGAGACCAATTAGCAGAGGGCCTCATCATAGTGCGCAGTGTTACTGGTCGCATTACTTGAACAGCAACTGTATTTGACTAGATGGCGCTCTGGCAAATTCATGTTTGGTAAGAAACCATTTTGTAAAGAGATGGTGTAGAAACAAAATTTTCGCGGCCAGAGCAGTCAGTAATACGGCGGAAACAAAGACCTCCGCTGCAGCATGGGGCGACAAATGTGGGGAGTCATTTGAACGAGCGGCGCCAAAAGTGAAAAGTGAAGGATCGATTGTGCGCGTATTGTGCGCGCGATTGGAAACGAAGTGCTGACTGCCGCTAAGTCTTTTCAAAGACAGGCGATGGGAGGATCGAACGAGCGACGCCAGCCTTTTTCCGGCTGCAGCCTTGATGCGAATGCTTTCTCATTGATTCCAAAGGAGTTCTATCTCATCAACGAACACCGCTGCGGATCGGAACCTGGTTCAGCCTGCGTCTCTAAGTCATTGAATTTAAATGGTGGCCAGGGACGGGATCGAACCGCCGACGCCGGCCTTTTCAGGGCCGCCTACCGATTTGCCGAAGTGGTTTGAAATCAACGGACGTCACTGAGGGCAAAGAGCTTATGCCGTAGGTGAATTAGGATGACTTCGGATGATTAGGGCTGTTTTCGGCTCCTCGATGTTCGCGTATTGTTCGCGCCTGCCGAGTCCATATATCGCCTGCCGTCGTTTATCAAGTGAATGATTCTTTCTCTGCGTAGGGCTCAGTACTGCTGATCACACAGGTATGCTATCGAGTGGGTGACAATGTCACGCGAAAAGCCGATTCATGAGACGTCTGTTAATACTTCTGGCCTCGACTTGCCCAGCCCAAGAAACGCCTAATATGGGGCAACGGATTTTAAGTCCCGTGAAGAAGCCATTACCTAGTCTTACGAAACGATACAAGCAAGTATTTACGCGTCTAGCGGTCGTCAAAGTATCGCTTCGTCTGGCTTCGTATCAACACGTCCCGCCACCATCTTAGCCCCATCTTTATTCCGATTCGGAGCGCACCCTTGCCTCCTTACCTTGCAACAAAGCTAGCAAATGTTTCCATAACGTCGATGAACGGATTAATATGAGCAAGGGGTAGCCAGCAATGATGGAAATAACAATGAAGTTAGATGAAGACGTGCTTTCTGCGCTCAGGCGGTCGCCGAACGAGTTCGCCCGAGACATGCGCCTTGCAGCAGCCATTCATTGGTACAAGCGCGGCGAGATCTCGCAGGAAAAGGCTGCGCAGGTTGCTGGGTTGGATCCCACAGATTTCCTCCTTGCCTTAGCACGCGAAGGGGAAGACGCTTTCGTCGTTGACCTTGCCGATCTCGAGAGAGAACTCGAACGTGGCTGAGCTTGCAGTCGTCAATGCTTCTCCGCTCATTTTTCTTTCCCGCGCGGGACTTTTGGATCTGCTACAACTACTCTCGTCTGAAATAATCGTTCCCGAAATCGTCGCCAGGGAAATCAGGTTTCGAGGTGAGAGCGATCCCACGGCGCAAGCGATCTCAATACGGCCTGGCTTCTTGTGACTCAGACGCCGCCAGTTCCAACGAAAATACAATCATGGGGATTGGGAGCGGGCGAATCATCGGTGCTCGCTTGGGGCCCACGTTCATCCGGGCTCGGAAGCGATTCTTGACGATCTAGCGGCCCGAAGATGTGCTGCAACATTCAATATTCCGGTGCGCGGTACTTTAGGTTTAGC
This sequence comes from Pyrinomonadaceae bacterium, assembly GCA_023717605.1. Classification (GTDB taxonomy): domain Bacteria; phylum Acidobacteriota; class Blastocatellia; order Pyrinomonadales; family Pyrinomonadaceae; genus PSRF01. The sequence continues at coordinate 18,099 of JAMQPH010000100.1, read as the reverse complement.
ATTGATTGCGAAACAACGCGGTCGCGTTCCTTCGGCCCGGCAGGTCTTGGAGCAATTGCGTCAGGGCGGAATGTACTTGCCGGGGTTGCTCTTCCGTGAGAAATAGAAGTAGCCGGCAATTGCGATGACTATTCCCGTCAGAGCAATCAGGGCGATTACAAGTCCCCGTCGTTTCGGTTTGGCCAGTGATCGAGTCGTGGACGGCGGCTGGGCAGGTAATACAGTCGTCGACGCCGTCGCGCGGTCAAACGGTTAATTTTTCGCCCGGCGCAGACGATGGCAAGCTAAGAGCTTGCGCTACAAAAAATGAAACGCTGCCCCCAATTGTAATCGCGTCGAGACTGACGACGCACTCGCGTTCTGTCGCGCGGATGGCACTGCTCATCACTGAATTTGTGGTGTGAGGAAGAATGCTGGTCTCGATCTCAGGCGCAACTGATGTCGCGCCAAATCTCGCCGTTCCATCTTCGCTGTTGAGCGATGAGGAATCAATAACCCTACTTCGGCAGATTGAGACGCTTCACGAGTTCGGTGAAGCGCGGGTCGTCGCGGAGCGGTCTCCAATACAGGTCAACGTTCAGGCGATACAGTTCCCAGTCCCGAGCCGCAAAGGCCTTATTGAGCTCATCAAAGGCCCTATCCTTATCTCCAAGTGCCCCGGAAATGCACGCAATACGAGCCGTCGCTATGTATTGTGTTTTTGCGATCTCGCGCAATCTACTGATCATTTCCTCAGCCTTGTCTCGCCGGCCGGCCTTCGCATAAGCAAATCCCGCATTCCGAAGAGCCCATTGGTTCGTAGGATCTGATTGCAGCCATTGCTCGCTTATTGCCACCGCTTCGGCGTACATCCCTTTTTCGAGGTAGGCTTGGCTCAGGTATAGACGCCCGACTGGGTAACCGGGTTCGAGATCGTAAGTTATCTTGGCTTCCTCCATTGCCTTGTCATTCTGACCCGCAAAAAAATAGGCCGCTGCTAGATTTCCCCTTATATTAATACTTAGCGGTTCCAGCTCAAGTCCGCGCTTTATTTCGGCAATTCCTTCGTCAAAACGACCGGTTGGGACTAGATATATTTGTCCGTAATGAAAATGCGCCGCGGAATTATTTGGATCGAGTTCGATCGCACGTTTGAATAAGCGCTCACCTTCGACCCAATTGAAATCGTAGATGATCACGGAATAGGCCAAAAACGTGAGGGCCTCAGGCAGGGTCGGGTCGATCTCAAGGGCTTTCTGCGCCGCGGCCTTGCCCTGGGGCAAAGCTTCTTTCGGCGAAAGATAAGGATAGGCCGGCATGCCCAAATATGTTTCGGATAGCCGCGCATACGCCAGTGCGAATTTTGGGTCTAGTTTTATCGCTTGCTGGAAGTACTCGATGGCCCGGAGCATTTCGTCTTTCGTCCGCTTGCCGAGGCTGTACCGGCCTCTCAGATAGAGTTGATATGCCTCATTGTTATCGGTATAGGTCTTGGTTAAGCCTTTCCCTTCGCTGCCCGAAAGCTTTAGTTGGAGTTTTTGCACGATCGCGGCAGCGATTTCACGCTGCGTGACCAGAAGATCGCTCGACTTGCGGTCGTATTGTTCGCCCCACAGCACCTTATTATTTCGCGCGTCAACCAGTTCGACGCTGATGGTCAGATTATCGCCGCGTTGCGCTACGCGTCCGGTCATCACCGCGCCGACGCCGAGTTCACTGGCAATCTTAACGACGTCCTCCGCCTTTCCTTTGTAACGCATGACCGAACTCGTGGGACTCACTTTCAAGCCTGGTAGCTGTGACAAACGGAAGATCAAGGACTCTGCCAGGCCGTCGGACAGGTAATCCGTGTCGGCATCAGTGCTTTTGTTTTGAAATGGAAGCACGGCGATAGAATTGATCGGTTCGGTTCCTCCGGCTGATCCGCGGTTATTGATCCACCAGTAACCTGCGCCTGAAATCAGGACCAGCAGAATCGCGAGAGCAATTCCAGCGGAAACTTTGTGCTTCCTGATTCCGCTTACCAAATATTCAGCACTCGACACGGCCGAAGGTGTCGAGCCAGATCCCACGAGCGTGGACTGAGAGGTTGAGCCGCCACCAGTGCTGAGTGCTGTGGCGCTACTGACTGGCGGTGGCACAGTGGTATCAATGCCCGCCCCTTCAAGATCGCGCCGCAATTCTCGCAGTTCAATTGCTACGTCTTTGATCGTCTGGTAACGATCGTCTCGATCCTTCGCCGTACACCGCCGCACGATTCTTTGGAGATCATTGGGCGCATCAGGACGGAAGTCGCTGATTGGAGGAGCAGGTTCACGGATAATCTTGTTAAGCGTATCAATCGCGTCTGTCCCCGCGAAAGCTTGTCGGCCGGTTACCGCCTCGAACAAAATGCAGCCGAACGAAAAAATGTCGGAGCGCTGATCGATCTCTTTGGTTTTCCCTTGGGCTTGCTCGGGTGACATATAGCCGACCGTGCCCAACACTGTGCCGGGACTCGAGTGCTGCGGCATCATTGCCGTTGCCACCTCGCTTGAGTTCCTGCCGGGAATCGGTCGCGCCTCGACCAACTTGGCCAACCCGAAATCCAAAATCTTAGCGTGCCCGTCACGCGTAATCATGATGTTGTCGGGTTTCAGATCCCGATGCGCGATGCCGGCTGCGTGAGCTTTAGCTAATCCTTCCGCTGCATGCTGCAGATAGCGCAACAGCGTTCTTAAATCGGTCTGTTCCTGATGAATCTTTTCGCGCAGCGTTACTCCGTCAACAAACTCCATGGCGATGAAGTTCATACCGTCGCTTTCGTCGATTTCATGGACGGTGGCAATGTTTGGATGGTTGAGCGCCGCTGCCGACTTCGCCTCGCGGACGAATCTCTCCATACGATCGCGATTCGCAGCAAGGTCGGGAGGAAGAATCTTCAGCGCAACTTTTCGATCGAGTTTGGTATCCCTGGCCAAATACACCTCGCCCATACCACCGGCGCCGATGGGTTTCACGATGCGATAACGGCCCAGGAGTTGACCCGCTTCCAATAGCGGTCGACTGTTAAGAATCATCTCCGCAAAGACCCCAGCGGCGGGCTGCGCCATAAACTCTGAGAGATTTGAGTCGAGCAGGCTTTCGACTTCAACACGCAAGTCATGATCGTCGCCACACGCCTCGTTGAGAAATGCGGTCCGCTGCGACGGTTCGCGCAGCAAAGCCTCGCCCAAAACTTGCTTGATTTGTCGCCAGCGTTGAGGGGTCATAACTATCCCGGTTGCGTTTTCGACTCACATTCTCAACCGCCCGATCTCATAAATGTGCGCGCTGTTTGGATGATTTAGCGCCGCCGCTGACTTTGCTTCCCGAACGAAACGCTCCATACGGTCACGATGCGACGCGAGTTCAGCCGGCAGAATCTTCAACGCAACTTTTCGATCGAGTTTCGTCTTGCGCCAGATACACTTCGCCCATTCCGCCTTCGCCAAGCTTTGAGCGGATTTCGTAGCGGCCAAGTTTTGTTCAGATTTCAGCGGCCACTATTTAAGACAACTCGCGGAGCATGGCTGCCAATTCTACCGGTCTTCGGTTTGGTACGCGAGTTTTGTAATCATCAAGCTTGTATTGCCAGCCAATTTCTGAGGGACTAGACATCGTGAATTCAAAGCACCAAGACTGCAGGCCTTAGCGTTGTCGAAAGGATTACCGCGACTTCACTTGCTGATTACAAGATTGGTGATGATTGAGGGACTTTGAAATCGCTCAGGGAAATAGTTTTTATTGAGGTTTTTCTTAATGAGAGAGCTGACGCAACGGAGTGAAACTCCGTAGCGCGAATTGGTGTCGAACGAGGATTGTCCCTAAGTTATTGAAGTGATTGGTGCCGAGGGCGGGAGTCGAACCCGCACGTCCTTACGGACAACGGATTTTAAGTCCGATGAATCGCCCATTACCTAGTCTTACGAAACGATACGAACCAGTATTTACGGGCCTAGCGGTCGTCAAGGTATCGCTTCGTTTGGTTACGTATCAACACGTCCCGCCACCATCTTAGCCCCATCTTCGTGCTGTCTTGGGCTGAAATAATCTGCCAGCATCAAGGCAGGAATATTCCTATGCTTTGTATTGGATCACCCGTACTCTTTCGAGCGTAACCAATCCGTCTGTGATCATTTCGTCCAGCACCGGTAAAAACGACTAGAGAATTCGACCGTGGCCTTTAACCGCTGAATTTAACAAGAATTGAACGCGATTTTCACAACTGCGATAAGCGGGTGAGATATTCATAACCGCACTGGTTGGGAAACTTCAATGTCAAATGGAGATGAACACGATGAGCGCAGCAGCGTACAAAGACCTTACGAGGAAGCGCAAACAGACATAGTACCGGAAGTCGCAAACCTCGGGATTGTGCGGCCTCCTTTTGTCTACCTGTGCGCGATCGCCTTGGGCCGGTTGCTGCATTTCGCGTGTGCAGTTCGGCTCGTGTCTCGTGCTGGGGGCGTGCTACTCGGGGTCACAGCAGTGCTGGTCGCCGTCGCTCTGTTCGTCTATGCAGTGCGCACGTTTGGAACCGCTGGCACGCCCGTTCCGGGCAATCGTCCTACCAGCACGATCGTGCGCTCGGGACCCTATCGTTGGAGCCGCAATCCCATCTATCTATCTTTCTCGCTGCTCCAGCTCGGAGTTGCATTCTGGGTCAACAGTCTCTGGCTACTCGTCACCCTCATTCCAGCGGTGGCACTGATGTCGTTTGTGGTTATTCCGCGAGAGGAGCAATACCTCGAGACCCGCTTCCCCTCAGACTACTTGGCCTATAAGGCTTCTGTGCGTCGCTGGCTCTAAGCGGTTGCGAACAAGGGCATGGAATCGACGCGCACAGGCGGCTCATGCCTGCCATTCGACAGCTTGTTATTTCAGAATAGTGGAATCAACTCTCACGAGGAACAATTTGCTCGTTGCTTCCATCGTGCCGCATTAGCGCGCCAGATATCGCCCATTGCTTAATTCCAAACCGGGGCCTCTCTTGATAAATGAATGTAACGAGAATTGAACGAGAATTTCACAACTTTGGTCGGATGGGCTGCGTAGGGTCATATTATCGGTTTGCATCAGATTGGAGAGACGCGTGAATTCGAGTGATTTTGAGAGGTTGCATCGCGCTGTGGAATCGCTTCTTCGGCAGGAATCGTTTTCCAGGGCTGTTGAGCGCTTGAGATTGCAGCTCAGTGGATCGCAAGAGCCGTTCGTCTGGTCCACTATAAACCTGGACACCATCAGCGTTTCGTTACCCGCACGCATCAAGTCGTGCTGGATTTTTCTCTTGAGACGCGATGTCCCGTCGCAATGAATTCAGTTCAACCTCTTTTTTGAAAGAGGCTGATTCGGAGTAGTGACAAATGAATGCCGCCGAATAACGCTTCCGTATTTTTAACAAAGCGAGGCTGACGTAGAAGCTCGCATCGAAATCCCAGTCGACAAGCTTGCAATCCCCGATCGATCCAATCCTGGTCATCAAGATGTCGCCTTCTTCGATCTTAAATGACCTAGTCAGGAAGCGGTGTTCTGCCTCTGAAATGAATTTGGTGTTGGAAAAGTCTCCATTCGTTACATTCTCAACGCTGAAAAATGGAACGCCGATCTCAACATATTTTGGCGTCTGATGGGTTCCGTCTCTGATCTCCGCAATATCCCCCAACCGCTTCACCTCCCACTCGCCGCTGAATCCGGGCAGGCGTTTGTTACCAGTGAGGAGCTGCTGCGTGGCGGCCTGTTTGAGGTCGCGCTTCTTGGCGATGAGTTCGTCCAGCGTGCTCAGCAGCGCATCCAAAGCACTGAGCGCTGCCGCGATGGCGCGTTGTTCAGAAAGAGGCGGGTGCGCGAGTTCCACGGTTCGGAACAGACTCATTCCAACGAGGTTCTGCATTGCCCCTCCGTGAGTGTTATCAACAATGCGTCGTTGGAACTTTTCCCAGTCGAAATAGTGGAAGAAGTAATCCGAATCGACTACATCGCAATCCGTCTCTATTTTCAGCAACGCTTGATTGATTACGCCTGGTTGCGCGTCCCGAGGAATCTTGAAGATCCGCCCAATGGTGCCCGAGCAACTAACAATGAAGTCTCCGGGATTAACAGCAAACCGTTTGAGCTCTTTGAACTTCGTCTCGTTGATGAAGTAGTGTCCAATAGTCGCATCGCGGTAAATCGCATTCCTTTGTTCATAGATCTTTCTTCCGTTCTTGACAAAAACCTCCTTCTTGAGCGCACCGCCGACAGGGCCCCTCACAAGTCCATTCGGCGCGCTTGCGCGTTCAAGAGCAACCGTTCCCCACTGCACCGGAATCACCCCCACGTCGGTCTGCTTGTAGCCGGGCTTTAATTCCATACCGCCCCCATCTTCTTAAGGTGTTCGTCCACTTGAGCGGCGAGCGCGGTAACTTCGCCGGTGAGCTGCGGCAGCGGCGTGGCGTATCGTTGGGACGGTATTGTCAACTTAACGATAATTTCGCTGATCCCACCACCGCAGGTTGGATAAGCGTGCCTCCTGAGTGCTACCAATGGTAGCCTTTTCCATCGGTTTTCACTTAAGTTGACAATGCCATGCGGGCTTTACTTCCGCGATGAAGATCAGATGGTGATTGCCTACATTAACCCACAGCGAACTCGCTGGCGGGAGACAATTGCCAATCTGATATTGGTCCATCAACATTGCCAAGACGCACTTAGAGCTGAGCTAGCGCGGTTCGATGGGTACGTTTGACAGACGCCCAGTCATCGAGGAGCCGTGTGAAGCGAAAGTTTCACGCACGGTTTTGAAGCCGAGCGGCGGGGGTGACCTCGCCGCTTAGGCAGCATGCGAGTTATGCTTGACGTAACGCGTAAGAATGGCTTAGGGTTGATTTGTGATTCTCAGCTACCGGGACGAGCGCACGAGAGACTTCGCTGCGGGAAAGCGAGTCAAGGCGTTCTTCGGTATTGAACGTGCTGCGCGCCTGAAGCTCGACCGTCTTGAAGCCGTGGTCTCATTGAAGGATCTGGCTGCATTGCCGGGCAACCGCTTTGAAGCGCTGAAAGGAAAACGCAGAGGACAGTACAGCATACGGATCAACGACCAATGGCGGGTATGTTTCGAATGGCCCGACAAATCGCCAGGGCCAACTCACGTTGAGATTGTCGACTATCACTAATAGGAGAGCGCTTGTGCCAATAACAGCTATACACCCAGGCGAACATCTGGCCGAAGAACTAGAAGTACTCGGGATGAGTGCGGCTGAGTTGGCGCGGCAGCTTAAAGTGCCAACCAACCGAATTACAGCAATCATCAATGGCCAGCGAGCGATTACTGGTGATACGGCATTGCGCTTGGGCCACTTCTTCGGTACCAGTCCTGAGTTTTGGCTGAATCTGCAAAGCCTGTATGAACTGCGCCTAGCCGAACAGAAAGCAGGAAAGTCAATCAGGATACTGCCAACCTTGAAGAAGGATGCGCCAGCTCACCCGTGATCGTTTACCTTCATGCCATTTCTTCCTCACGTGCGACGACTTCTCTTCGACTGAATCGACTCGATGGCTAGGCGGTAATCGAGATTAATGCAGCCTGATTTGTAGTAACAACTCTAATAAAGTCCTTCGCAAATCCAACGAGACATTTGACAAATGCAGAATACCTGACAAGCACTACGGCCTCGGTATTTCTCTGCTGCGTAGCTTCCGTGAAGTTAGCGGAGGTAATCAAAGCGAGCGGTGGAACGCTATCGAATCAGGATATAAACAATCAATGCCGAGGACGTTAAACCTGATCTAGCGTCAGGTCTAATTGGTCTAATTAGCTAATTCGAAACCAAAAGCCGCCCGATATTGACGATGGGTACAATGAGCGATACATTTCTTATGCACCTCTTTGAACTTCCGATTTTGTTAAGCCCGCGTAGCTCAGTGGATTAGAGCGCGTGCCTCCGGAGCACGAGGTCGCAGGTTCGACCCCTGCCGCGGGTAATCAGTTTTCTCTATCGTATCCGCTTTTGTATCTAAATTCGATTGAATCATCGAGCGCCGATCAATCAATGACAGCGGGAGTCGAATATATTCCGCTGCCCAGAAATCGTCGTGCAGTAAAGAATCTTTCTAATAATTGGCAAATCGAACACAGCACCTGACTCCTAGGCAAATGTGAGCGCGGGGTTTTCCAAATTGTTTGTTTATCCTCGTTAGAAAGGCTGAAAAGCCCGTGGTTTAACTCTGACTAAGTAATAGGCTAGAATCCCTGTCAATGAAACGTCGGTAGTTGTACATATCTACCGACGCTCTATTGTAAACGGAAGGGTTATAGACCAATGAGCGCATCGGCAGAAAAGAAGGTTCTCGCCCTCGCCCGCAAAGGAGGAATCCTGCGTCCGCGAGATCTCCAGAGTAAAGGACTTCCGCCGGATTATCTCTGGCGACTCCATCAACAGGAAAAGCTCGAAAGGGTTGGACGAGGAATGTATGCCATTCCCGGCGCCGGTCTCAGCGAACATCAAACGATTGTCCAGGCGGCTCTGCGCGTGCCCCACGGTGTGGTCTGTCTGCTTTCGGCACTCCGATTTCATGACCTGACCACGCAGGCACCGTTTGAAGTCTGGATGGCGATCGACGGTAAAGCGCGTTCTCCGAAGGAAGAAATCATACCTCTTCGCATCGTTCGCTTTTCTGGAAGCGCCCTTACAGCCGGCGTTGAATCACACTCAATCGAGGGAGTTACGGTCAAAGTCTACAATCCTGCCAAAACAGTTGCAGACTGTTTCAAGTATAGAAACAAGATCGGCCTTGACGTGGCGATAGAAGCCCTCCGCGATTGCTGGCGTAAGAAACGAGCGACTACGGATCAACTTTGGCACTACGCGAAGGTGTGCCGCGTTTCCCGCGTAATGAGACCATACTTGGAGTCGGTAGTGTGACACGTGCCGAAGTTAAGAGTTTGGCGGCCTCGGTAAGGCAGCGCTTAGCGAACCTCGCACAGGCGCAGAAGGAAGACTTCCAGCAGTTGTTGTCACGTTATGCGCGAGAGCGTTTGCTCTATCGCCTAAGCATCTCAGAATATCAAGAGCGTTTCATCTTGAAAGGCGCGCTCCTGTTCTCATACTGGACAGGAGCACCACACCGGCCGACTCGCGATATGGATTTCTTGGGTTACGGCGCTCCAGAGATTGAGCTTCTCGAACAAGTCATCCGCGATCTATGTCAAATCGAGGTCGAGCCAGATGGTCTCGCATTCCTCGTCGACTCTGTTCGCGGAGAACGAATCAAGGATGACGAAGAGTATGAGGGCGTTCGGTTACACGTGACGGCTCTGCTAGAGAAGGCGCGAATTACTCTGCAGATAGATATCGGCTTCGGCGATCGTGTAGTGCCGGGACCAGAAGAGATTGATTTTCCCACGCTGCTCGACTTTCCGGCCCCGCATCTAAGAGGCTACACCCGGGAAAGTGTGGTTGCCGAGAAGTTCGAAGCAATGGTGAAGCTCGGTATGTTGAATAGCCGGATGAAAGACTTCTTCGACCTTTGGACCTTAAGTCGGGGATTTTCATTTGACGGGCCCACTCTTTCCAACGCTGTGAAGGCAACTTTTGAAACGCGCGGCACCCCAGTTCCGGCGGATGCTCCGCTAGCGTTGACACCTGAGTTCTACGACGACCAGCAGAAGAATACTCAGTGGAAAGCGTTCCTCAACAAGTCGCGTCTTGACGTCAACGCAAAGTCACTCTCAGAAATCGCGGCGGCTCTTCGTGAGTTCCTCGTCCCTGTTTCCGCGGCTGTGGCACGGGACGAAGTGCTTGATCAATCCTGGCGGGTCGCCGGACCTTGGAGTCAACGTTGAACTCGGATTAAGCAAACATGAGCTATTGGTTGATAAGATTCCCTGCCGAAAGCGGCTCCTCGAGTTGGTTTAAGTAAGGATTGGGCGGTTTAATTAGAAGCGACTTCCACGGACGTCTTTACTGATGATAGGCACGCTTGTCGATCTCTGCACGTAGGATCTCGTCCGCGCAAGCGGCCGTGTTACCTGGGCCGCCTGAGTAGCAACCGGCCATCGACAACAACCACTTTGCGGCAGGTGACGTTTGATCTCCATTTGTGGGTTGGGGTTCGCCCTCTGGAGGAAGACTTTCTTGAAGCAGTCGTAGCACCCGGCGGCGTTACTCCTTGTTGATGCCCCTCGAACCGTCATAATCTCTTAGTTCGGGTTCGAATCCCTGCGGGGGCACCAATAATATACTGAGTGTACTTACGTTTACGCCGGGTGCGCTTTGATTTGAAAACACCTTACCCCCCCAATCGTCTCATGTCTGAGAACGTCTTATGTCTGAGAAATTAACATCGCCCATTCGATCAGATCAGCGTGGAAAACTCCGCATCGGCAACGACTGGAATGCGATTACGATCATCGCCTTATCACAATCGAATCCGCTGAAGGCCATCGCCGAGTTGGTTGAGAATTCCATCGATGCCCGAGCAACGAATGTCACAATCGTTCGCGGTCGCAGCGAAGGCCGCCACTATCTCGAGGTCCGGGATAACGGGCAGGGCATTCCCCGCGATACCAACGGTCGGCCGGACTTTCGCTATGTCGCCACACATATTTGCGACTCCGTGAAGCGACGGCTCAAAGTGGAAGGCGCCGCCGGACTTCAGGGGGAGTTCGGCATCGGCCTGCTTTCCTTTTGGACTCTGGGAGAGGAAATGACGCTGACATCTTCTGGGGCAGACGATCGTGCTTGGCAAATGGTCATGAAGAAAGACGACCCGAGCTACACGGTCAAAGCAAAACGCTCGCTTTTTGTTGAGCCCGGAACTCAATTGCGAATAGCGAGGCTGCTCGACGGAATTCGTTCGCTCTCGGGAGAGAAGATCCAGTGGTATCTCGCGGCGGAGTTGCGCGACCGTATCCGGCACACCGGCGTGCGTATCACAGTAATCGACAAGATCGCTCGGAAGCAGTATGCAGTGGAGCCTCGGCAATACGAAGGACGATTGCTGCATCAATTGCCGGGTATTCGCGCCACGCTTGGCGACGTTTACGTTGAGCTTTACATGAATGAACCAAGAGAAACGAATCGAGTCGCTTTGTTTTCGACACGGCACGCGTGTGTTCGAAGACATTTCCGTGGTGGACGAACTGGCGAAGCCGCCGTGGACCGCACGGTATCTTCAAGGCCACATCGATGCGCCTTTCATCAATTTAACGCCTGGTACGCGCAGCGGCATCGTCCGCGATGAAGCTTACTCCGCGCTTTTGGATGCGCTCCTTCCGTTGGAGGAGAAGCTGATCGAGATGTTCGACGCGCAGCGTCGAGCTGAGGAGGAGCAAGCCAGCCGGCATTGTCAACTTAAGTGAAAACCGATGGAAATGGCCACCATTGGTAGCACTGAGGAGGTACGCTTGCCCCAACCTGCGGTGGTGGGATCAACCAAATTATCGTTAAGTTGACAATACCGTATTAGGTTTGACGATGATCAGCGCTGCGCGCCAGCCTGACCAAGTTCGTAACAGCCAAATCCAGAACAGCCGATCCGACTGCTCGATCTTGAGTCTGGTCTGCGACCGTTTCAGGACTGCCAGTTGCTGACGCAACGCCAGATTCTCAAGCGCGAGATCGCGCCGCTCCTTAAGTATTGCTCGCAAGCAAGCATAAACCGATACTAACAAGTTCCTCATGCCAGGAGTTTGAAGCCAGACGTCAAAAAGTCAAAAGAATTACCCAGGATCGGGTTTTGGCGAAGGACACCTCCGCAGGCGGTCCCCCGCCTTTGTTCGGACACTTCGTCGGTACTACGCCACCGTCCGATTCCCCAGCCACGTTCATGTTGGTCTTGTGGCTCATGGCCTTCTCCAACCGGCCCGCTCCTCTTTTCCCGGCGGGCGTCCCTGGGGTCTCCCGGTTCTCGCGCGTGGAGTTTCCTTGCATGCTTGGCGGTCTCAGACTGCGCGGAGTCCTCTGGGTGCTCGCGTTTAGCGCTCCCTTCGGTGTGGCCTTCCGCCTTGCGAAACGACGTCGGCACTCCGGTCGCAATTATTTCGCAGCTCAATACCCAGCCTGCACGTGCCTCTGTCAACGCTTCGCCTCCAGCCTTGCGACTGGCCACGCATGACTCGAGGTCAGGATGGTTCGCTACTCCTTTCCTGTGTGACTCTTTCATTCACTACTCCACGCCGGTTTATCCCGGCGCACTTCGCAAGCTCTTAAAACGTTCGTGCTACGTCCCGCGTGTGATCGTAACAGACAAGTTGAGGAGCTACAGTGCCGCGAAGGCTGAAGTGCTGCCCAGTGTCGAGCACTGCCATCAGAAGTATCAGAACAACCGAGCGGAGAATTCACATCAACCGACCAGATTGCGCGAGAAGGTTATGCGCGGATTCAAGTCACCGGGCCACGCGCAGCGTTTTCTCTCGGCCTTCGGGATCATCTAGTCACACTTTCGAGTGGGGCGACACCTGTACCGAGCCTGCGGATACCGCGATGTGATGAGATCAAGATTCGCCCTCTGGGAAGTGGCAATTGGAGTTGGGACCGATGTTTAGACGAAGTGATTGCTAATCAACCGATGACCAAGAGCGCTTTGGCTTGTCAATTGATGATTGTGGTCTTTTCAAGAAGTTAAGTTGACAAAACGCTATTGACACCTCGCAGCAGTGGGCTTATAAGTAGGCTGCTCAACCTTGCCGAACCCACGCCACGTATGACTGACGCCTGATTTGTTGTGTGCTTTTTCGACAAGCGGAGGGGCACCTCGCGCGATGCCAGTAGCGTTTAAGTCTGTGCTCGCACCCTTCGAAGTAGTTCCCGACAGTTTTTTTCATCGGAGCGATTTCCGTGAACAAGTGGGAAAGTTCCGGAAGCTCGCAATTGCACAAGCCAACGGATGAACTCCGCTGTCACAAACCGATTTGGTTCTTTACCTCTAGAGGAATCAGGGTGCGTCCTTTCTCTCACATTCCGTCGGCTGGAAATGCTTTCCGGTTCAAGGCTACGGTTCTTTCATCTCCCAGTACGAATAGTCGGAGCCTTTTAGACCTAGTTAATCTAACGCAACTCATGGAACTCAGCAGCGGTCGGACTGAAACGACGATCGCACTGATCGATGGGCCTGTTGCCGCCGACCATAAGGATCTATCAAGCACAAATATTCGCGAGATTCCCGGACGACGGAGCGGCACGTGTGCATGCGCAAATAGCACCGCTTGCATGCACGGAACTTTTGTCGCGGGGATACTGAGCGCCAGACGCGGCTCCGAAGCACCATCGATTTCTCCGGGCTGCACTTTGCTCGTACGACCTATCTTCGGCGAGAGTGCCTCGGGAAATCCGAACATGCCAAGCGCAACTCCAGATGAGCTGGCAACAGCGATCATCGATTGCGTCGATGAGGGCGCTAACGTCATTAACTTAAGCGCGGCCCTTGCACAACCCTCCGCGAAAGGCGAACGCAGATTAGAAGAAGCCCTTCATTATTCTGCAAAGCGAGGCGCTGTCCTTGTAGCGGCGGCGGGAAATCAAGGAAGTATTGGAAGTTCCGCGATCACCCGCCATCCATGGGTCATTCCGGTGGTCGCTTGCGATCTTCGAGGTAGACCGATCAGTTACTCAAACGTTGGGCATTCTATCGGGCGGCGAGGACTAACCGCGCCTGGAGACAGTATCACGAGTCTCAGCGCCGATGGTAAATCGCCATCATTTGGCGGGACAAGCGCTGCGGCACCGTTCGTGACGGGAGCCATCGCCTTATTGAAGTCGATATTTCCAGACGCCACAGCAGCACAGTTGAAAATCGGAGTAACACGAGGGCAGGCACTGCGTCGATCCACAGTTGTGCCCCCTTTATTGGACGCATGGGCGGCATATCAAGTTCTGGCAACAACTCTCGCGCCGAGGTGAATGTCATGAACAAGGAAAAGGCAAACAGAGAGGCTCTAGATAAGCGTGAAAGCGCACCCTATCGAGTGCGTCTTCCTGGTTTCATCAGTGACAAGGAGGTTGGACTTGGCGACGTTATCAAACGTGCTACGTACGCGGTGGGAATCAAGCCGTGCGGCGGCTGCGCGCGTCGAGCAGCCGCGCTCAATCGCTGGATGGTTTTTTCGGGCAAGCGTTAGAACCTTGAGACAGAACTGCTCTATTCCAAAAAGGAGAAGAATGTCATGGAGCAAACTGAATTGAACGAGCAACCAGCAAGCCAACTAGACGCCGACAATACAGCCCGGGCAATTGCGCCCCCTAACAACAGTAATACTCGAACGACGCTTCACCCCACAGTGAGTCCGGCGACGTGTGCTAGTTGTGGAGCCGCGGCAGATTCAAATGGCAACGAACTTGCTGCGCCTTCGTACGTCTTTGCGATTGGCCGAGTGGAGATGCGTTTCCCGACTCTCGCCGTGGAAAAGGAATTCGCACAAGCAACCGGCCGCGCAAATACCAAGGGACTCACTGACCGCGCAGCAGCCCACGCTGTTCTATCTGAACCCACAAACCGCTACATCGCGAGACAAGTGTGTTGGATTCTGACCATCGAGGGTCTGGAAACCTACATCCTCGTTCCGCGCGACCCGGCTGACTATGACCAACTGCTGGAAGCGGTGCGTCCTCAACCAAGCCCTCTCGACCTGGATGTCGTCGTCGGCATGCGAGGGCCGATCGCTCCGCCCGAAATGTGCAACGGCCTAATGGTTCCTATCGTCGCGTTCGACCAGATCTATTCGTTTGATCGGGACGCGCTGATCAAAGCCATCCCGAAACCGGAGAAGACTACGGCAAAGGAGTTTGGCCCCGCGGCTGAAGAGCTCTTCGACAGAATCATGCTCGCCGCCGATAACGCCGGATCAACCGACGAGCATCGCGCGCTGAACTACCTGGCAGTCCGCTATCCGGCTATTTATGCCACCGCTGCTGAGGCGTTCGGTCGTAACTCTTCGTTAACGGCGGTGGATGTGCAACCTTCCCCGCTGAGCAGCACACGGAAGGTTGTGGATGTGATCTTCTCATTCACTAACCGCGCGACTGATGTCGTCGAGAAGTTCTTTACGCGGGTTGACGTGACGGAAGAGTTTCCGTTCCTCGTCACCAAGATGTCGCCATACTTTGACCGATAGTCACAAGTGTGGGATGAAATAGAGTAGGCTAATTTGGCTAAGGGGCTTGCTGGCCGGTATGGCGAGAGCCGAGCCACATAATCGGAGGGTAAGAAAAATGTCAATGCCTGGTTTTACCGCTGAGGCGGTCTTTTATACCGAAAAGGACTTTTATCCGTTACGTCAACTTGTGGAAGCACGGCATAACCTCTGGCACACGGAAGGTTGTGGATGTGATCTTCTCATTCACTAACCGCAGGACTGATGTTGTCGAGAAGTTCTTTACGCGGGTTGACGTGACCGAGGAGTTTCCGTTCCTCGTTACGAAGATGTCGCCATATTCCACCGTTGAATAGCAAAACGATCGGAGGTAACTGAAATGAACATGCCAGGATTCAGTGCAGAATCGTCGCTTGGCTCTGCCATCGGCATCTATGGAGGGGCGACTACTTTAGGCGGATCAGGAGCGGTTGGAGTCTTGCCCATGCAGGGATTCTCATCAACGCTAACGCAGAATCTCTCAGTATTTGGGACGAAAAGGTGCTGCCAGTTTATTGGGGGCAAGTTTCGCTGTGTCTCCCGCGTACAACGTCCCTGGGAGCAATGTAGATGTCAGCGTGGTGCCTTTGGGCCCGTAATTCTCTGTGATGACATAGTACTAACTCAACAATAGGTCAGGGCCGCTGCCTGAAATAGATCAAGGCGCGACGTCAAGCGTCTGGGATTGGCAACTGCCTGGTGGTGTAGATGAGCAAACGCACCACTCCAATGATCGGTTCACTCCCGATCCATGGTGACTCTAGAGAGATAGCCCCCTTTTGAACGAAGTAGAGACCGACAATCGTGCGCCGGATTTCGTTGCGCTGCATCGAGGCCACTTTCTATGATTATCAAACCTGAAACGACAAGGAGGCAAAGAAATGAATATCCCTGGATTTACAGCGGATGCATCGCTGTACCACGGCAGTGAACACTACCAGGCCGGTACACTTGGTTCCACCGATCAGCAGGTAGTCGCACAATCGAGAATGACTTGCGCCTTCAAAGCGGGCAGACTTGCCGGGCGCTGCCTTTCGCTAGGCCATGACCATGGCGACTGTATGGCAGCTGCTGCCGACTTCAACCAATTCTGCAATGACTACGATCTTTGATGCCTTCAGGCAATGAATTCTGAACCAACCGAAGACAAATCAATGGGTCAGAATCGGTTGATTTACGTCCAGCGAGGCCGTCAACGTAATGTGACATTGTACCGAGAAACGATCGGAGGTAACTGAAATGAACATGCCAGGATTTACCTCAGAGGCGACGCTTTACAAAACGAATAGGTACTATCAGCTCGGCGCAGTCTCCGCTACTGATACTGCTGGCCAAATGTCTCCCGCGGTTCTGAAAGGGACGTTTTGTACTGTTCGAGATCCCAATTGCACCAGCGGGTTCAGTAAGGTGAGTTGTACTAGTTTTGATCCTGACTCTTGTACGGAAACAGGGATATGCTGTACGCCGCCACGAGGTGGAGGCGGGACCTCCGGAAACTGTGGAACTCACTCTTGTCCCCCTGGACGTCCGTGCTGTGGCTCGGGCTGCTGCCCAACAGGCAAACACTGCTGTAGTGGCGCTGGCTGCTGTCCGAATGGTAGTACCTGTAGAAGCATATTCGGTCATCGCTTCTGTAGTCCGATTTGAATCGTTCTTCCATGGATTAGGGGATCCTCAATTCATGGTACTGTCACCATTGAATCAAATGACTAGGAGGTGCGAAATGAACATGCCAGGATTTACCGCGGAAGTCTCGCTGTACAAACTGCACGCTGGTTATTCGGTGAATCGACGGTTTGCCGATTCACACGCCAATACCGTTGTTCCGGCAATCCCTTTTTGTGGTAACTGTGATGAAATTCTTGATCGCTGTTCGCAAAATGGCGGTCGTCCCCGAGCAGTGTGCCGGGCGTGTGCGATCGGCGATTGCTTTTCCGGAGTAGAGAAGCCGCCGTTTCTGCTCGACCCGTTTGGCCACCACCCAGGGGGATTTTAGCGAGCGTAACCCGCCTGTGGGCGGTGTATGATCTGTACAATACGTGCCCGGATTTTTCGGAGTTCTTAGGGCCGCTGACTCTCGTGGCGGTGAGTCGGACTATATTGTCGCGAAGCCAACATTAGTTACGAAACTAGATTGCATTTGCCGGATGCGGAACGACTCCCGGGACGAAGCTTAGTCTGCACCAACCGCTACGTCGCCCCTTAACCTTGGGCGACTACGTTTTTTTTTTTATGTGAAGGAGGTTTTAGGAAAATGAACATGCCGGGATTCACGGCGGAAGCGTCGCTCTACCAAACCAGTAATCGCTACGATGAGGAGGAAGACTCCAGCCAATTGCGGAACGGCCGAAGAATTATTATTCCGCAGGCGAGAATTCTGGATGGTTTCTGTATCGGTAACGGAAGTTATTGCTGCTTCCGCGACGCCAATGGGAAATGGATGTGCGGAAGAACTCAATCTGCCTGAAAAGAGGTGTTTCAAGGAGGTATTGTCAGGTTAACGGCAGAAGATGTCATCAGGCTATATCTGCGGCATAATCCGCTAATGCGCACCTCCGTCTCTCCTTACCGTCGTCATCGCTTCCTCGCCGAGATCATCAGCAATTGCGTCCGGTTATATTTTCGCTTCGCCATGAGCTTTCGTGACGTCGAAAAAACAGTTAGCGATGCGCGGCTTCTGCCTCAGCTATGAGACTGTTCGAGAATGGTGCCCCAAGTTCGGTCAGACTTACGCTAACGGCTTGCGCCGTAGATCCTGTCCTTCGCCAATACTGGATCGGACACGGGTTTCACTGAATTTCATCATGCTGCTCGCCGTTCATAACGGTGATGCAGCCTGCCAACCTCAGCAATCTCAATTACCGTACCCATTGCCGGCAGCTGTACTGGTCTCGTATCAGGCGCGTCTTTGTCCACAGATAAGTGCGTCCTCGTACGATGCCTGGCAGAATGCTTACGTAGAGCGGCTGATCGGTTCAATTCGACGTGAGTGC
>JAMQPH010000073.1 GCA_023717605.1 Pyrinomonadaceae bacterium | reverse complement strand
AGAATGCGATCACTGGCCAAGTTCTCCGCAGAATGGATCGTCACAAACGAGCAACGAACTATCCAAATTTAAGTGGGGCAGGACAATGCGAGTTCGCAACGATGGTCACTCGATAGGTGTCACCGTCGCGGGTGGCCGGCTAGACTTTCTCCGTTTCTCCACGTCCTGATCGATCACCTTCAAGGCATCCAACTGGGCCTCTAGCTCCGCAATGCGCTTGTCTCGCTCTCGTACTTGTCGTTGGAGCGACTGCACAACACTTGAGTCGTCAGCAGCCAGATCGCGTTTCTTGTCCACCGTGCTGGCAGGCAGGGTTCCGCACGCAGTCAGCGCGATCAGCCACAGCAGCCCACCTCCTAAGATGCTCCAGGTCCTTTTGCACGTGACGCTCATTGTCTACGTGTGTCACTAGGCGCCACATCCTGCAAGAACTTTCCTGATTCTGACCGGTCCCAGGAGAGGCGTGATGGATTTGTGTGGCTAGGCGTGGGGGTCCCCAAACGGCCTCCCGCCTGCCGAACAAGCCGGGGAGTCGTTCAGCCAGGTGTTACCTAGGTGTCATTATCATTAAAGACCGAGCCGAATACCGACAAAGAGAGATAAAGAGAAGCAATCACGGTTTGAGCGATCATCAGAGGGGAAGAGGGGATTGCCCTGTCCATCAATGACTCAAGCAATCCTCTCTGATACAATCTCGTCTTCGGAACCACTGCTTTTCAACGATCAATCTCTGATTCCCTGATCGAATCGACTCCCCGCCTCGACTTAATGCCTTGAGTCACAGACGCCTTCCGGACAGGGATTCAAGCGACCAATGAGCTGGAGGCGGTTACGTGCGTACCAAATCATAGGCTCTCAAGACGAGTGGCTCGACTAACGAAAGGCGGCTCAGTTTTGACAGGAGTCCCAGACCGACAGCCTCCCACATGGCTCGGAACACCTCGACACCGGTGATGACGGATCCGTCCGCCCAGCGGGCGTGAATTTCTGTGCCCAGATCCGCATTGGCAAAGCCGTTGGATACCGCATCATATTCCTGGGTTGAAAAGTCGTAGAATTCCAATTGTTGTCGCCGTCGGTCTAACCGTTTCATGAGTGTAATCTCGCGAGCGCAAATAGGACAGGATCCGTCGAAGGATACCGTGAGCGGATACTGCGTCTTCGGCGATCTCTCCGTGCTACCCGCGAGATAAGGACTGCCGCATCAATCGATCTAACTTGTGATCCAACTCGGCGAAGTCTTCCAACATCTCAATATGACTTCCATTGAAAATGTTCCGCATGGCGAGCGCGCCATGTCCGCCGACAGCGAGACGCGAAGCCGGAACCACCTCATGTGTGAGGGCTTGGACCAGCTCCGTCGCGTTGACTTCGGAAAGTGCGAGGGGAAAGGACATGATGGTCAGGTCTGGGTTCACCTTACCGCAGAAGTTGGTCAGCGAGGCGATGGGCACGTTGGCTCCCAAATAGTAAACTCGGCAGCCGCGAACTCGACATCGATACGCAACCGCCAACGCGGCAATGTCGTGTTCCTCTCCGGGCGGGCAGGCCACGACCACCTTGGCACCGAACTCAGCAACCGGGAGCTGATTCATGGCTGAGAAAATCTTTTGTTGAATTTGCTTCGTGACGTAATGTTCGAGGGCCACGTTCACCTGACCCTCATGCCACAACTGCCCGACCTGTTCCTGGAGCGGGAGCAGGATTCCGTGAAGTGCTTCCTCAAATGGAACGACTGCAACGGCGCCGTTCAAACGCTTTTCAAAGATCACACGATCGAAGGGGTTTAGGGTGGACAGTAGTTCCCGCAGGAGCCTGCTGAATGTATTGTCGACGAATGACACATGCGGCGCACTAGCTCGTGCTCGCCCCAACAGCTCTTCACGCCCCAATTTCGACAGCTCTCCGATCGAACCTCCGGCATCCAGTTGCTCCTTCAGGAATCTCAGCAGCGCGACATCCTCATCGGAATAATTACGATAACGATTGGCTCCTCTAGTCGGTTTCAAGAGTCCAAACCGGCGCTCCCATACCCGGATGACATCTTTTGAGAGGCCAGTGAGTTTTGCAACTCTATGAATTCTATGAGTATTCATTTTCTAAACTGAGTATAGATTAATAGTCTAATGTTTGTCAAATATTATTTACAACAACACTTGACACATTGGACAACATAGTTTATACATTAGACATACTTGCTACAAACATTAAACAAGCAACCTATGGAGGCACCCATGGCAACAGCATTGACGGAGAAAACGAGATCTGAACAAGTCGGGAATCACACAGTTTCTTCCGCAGTCCCGCATGAATCGACGTGCACCAGATGCGGCGGACTCATGGTGGACGACCTCTGCATGGATGTACTAAACAGCTTCGGCGAGTCGAAGTTTGTTGCGAAACGCTGTGTGCAATGTGGTGAGGTTGTCGATCCTGTCATTCTGAGCAATCG
Source organism: Pyrinomonadaceae bacterium (assembly GCA_023717605.1). GTDB lineage: Bacteria > Acidobacteriota > Blastocatellia > Pyrinomonadales > Pyrinomonadaceae > PSRF01. Next base: position 718 of record JAMQPH010000073.1, on the reverse strand, counting down.
GCAGCTTAGACAAGAGCCAATGACGGTCCAACTTGCAGGGAGGCTGTTGGCAAACAATTGCGTGATGGAAGGTCGTTAGAGGTGTTCTCATCCAACCAGGGTCGTCCTGTTGTTCCCAAACAAAGGAGATTTCACATGCGGAGTCAAACAGTGCTTCAGGTCGGATTGGGGGCGGTATTGATGGCAGGAGCCATCTCCGTCGCAACAGCGGCGGACATGCCGAACAGCGACAAGGACATGGTGCTGATCCCAAAGGGCGAGTTCACCATGGGGAGCAACGAACATTCAGATGAAACCAAGCACCAGGTCGTGCTCGATGCCTATCTGATCGACAAATTTGAAGCGTCGAACACACGGTTCAAAGAGTTTATGAAAGCCAGCGGTCACCCAGCGCCGGCCTATTGGGACGATCCTCGACTCAGTAAGGCGGATCAGCCGGTGGTCGGTGTGAGTTGGACTGACGCGAATGCGTTCTGTAAGTGGGAAGGCAAGCGGCTTCCGACGGAAGCGGAATGGGAGCGAGCGGCCAAAGGTCCGCAAGGAGACAACCATTATCCATGGGGCCATACGCTCGATCCGGAGAAAGCCAACTATGGGCAGAACATTGGCCGTACTATGCCGGTGGATTCCTATCCAGAAGGGGTCAGCGGGTTTGGAGTCTACAACATGGCAGGGAACGTCTTCGAATGGGTCGAGGATTGGTATGACCTGAAATACT
>JAMQPH010000050.1 GCA_023717605.1 Pyrinomonadaceae bacterium | reverse complement strand
TTAGTGGCGCTGAGGTACGAATGAAGAATTTGGAATTTCGGATTGCGAATTTCGAATTTTGTCTTGGGTTCGATGCCCTCGACCCTAAGACAGCTTGAAAGTCGTCCTTAAACAAAATTCGAAATTCGCAATCCGAAATTCGAAATAGGCAGTAATCATGGAAACACTATTCAAAGAACTTCGCTATGGAATCAGGAGCCTGTTGAAACAACCCGGCTTCACAGCCATCGCCGTAATCACGCTCGCCTTAGGCATCGGCGCAAACACCGCCATGTTTAGTGTGATCAATGCTGTCCTGCTGCGCCCGCTTCCATACCACGACCCTGATCGCGTCGTTACTATCTGGGAAGAGAGCCCGGAACGCGATCTGTATCAGTTACCCGTCTCGTATGCCAACTACCGCGACTGGATAGATCAAAATCATGCCTTTGAACAAATCTCTGCTTATACGTTCACCAATCTGAACCTTACCGGCGCAGGCGAGCCGGCGCGACTCTCTACAGTCAGAACCTCCGCCAATCTCTTTTCGCTCGTCGGCGCCACGCCTCGATTCGGACGTACATTTCTAGCTGAAGAAGACAAAGAAGGAGGCAATCGCGTTGTCATCCTGGGCCATGGTCTCTGGCAGAGCCGCTTCGGTTCAGACCCGTCAATCTTAGGCAAGTCGCTGACTCTCAATAATCAAAGCTACACGGTCGTGGGCGTGATGGCCCCCAACTTCCAGTTTCCTGTCGGCTTCGGCTATCTCGGAAGAGTCCTTAATGACCCCACGGATCTCTATGTTCCGATCGCGGCCTCCGGCAACGAGGCAAGCCGCGGCAACTATTCATTCTTTGCCCTGGGCCGGCTCAAACCCGGCGTCACAATTGATCAGGCGCGAGCCGAGATGACCACTATCGAACGGCGTCTTGAACAGCAGTACCCCGATAGCAACACCGGCATCGGCATAAGTCTGATTCCTACTCAAGAGCAAACAGTGAAAGAGATTCGCCCGGCGCTGTTGGTGCTGCTCGGAGCAGTGGCGTTCATGCTGCTGATAGCTTGCGCCAACATCGCGAATCTTCTGCTCGCCCGGGCAGCTTCGAGACAAAAAGAGATTGCTATTCGTACCGCCCTGGGCGCTAGCCGGCTGCGTGTCTTGCGACTATTGCTCGCGGAAAGCCTGATGCTTTCGCTCGCAGGTGGTCTCCTGGGGTTGTTGCTTGCGTTCTGGGGTACTGACGCTCTAATGGCGCTCACGCCCGAAAACATTCCCCGGTTGAACGAAGTCGGAGTGGATGCTCGAGTGTTTGGCTTCACGCTCGCCGTCTCGCTCGTAACCGGAATTTTCTTCGGATTGATTCCCGCGATTCACGCTTCAAAACCCGATTTGAATGAAGCGCTGAAAGAAGGAACACGAGGCGCGATGGGAAGCTCCGCAGGCAAGCGCACTCGCAGCGTTCTGGTCGCAGTTGAGGTTGCGCTCTCGCTGGTGCTGCTTATCGGGGCCGGCCTGATGATCAAGAGTTTCTCCCGGCTCCAGCAGATGAACCTCGGGTTCAATCCTGAAAAAGTTCTGGCAGTGACCCTGACGCTTTCGCAGTCCAGGTATCCGGAAGAACGTCAGCAGTCGGCGTTCTTTAAGGAGACACTCGATCGGCTTCAATCACTGCCCGGCGTACAGTCGGCAGGCGCAACCACCGCACTGCCGCTGACCCTTGAGCTTTCCGGTTCCGATTTCCGCATCGAAGGCCACCCCGAGCCTGAAGCCGGAAAAGAAATGATCATCCACACCCGCAGCGTCAGTCCGGGTTATTTCGGAACGCTGGGTATTGGCGTGCTAAAGGGACGCGATTTCTCCAATCGAGATAAAAGCGATGTGCCCAAGACCGCCATCATCAACAACGAGCTGGCCCGCACCTACTTTTCCAATGAAGACCCTTTGGGGAAACGAATCACATTCGATGATGGACAATCGTGGATTTCAATCGTGGGCGTCATCGGAGATGTGAAACAACTTGGTTTGGATTCAAGTGCGAAGCCCGAAGTCTACTTTCCTTACCTTCAAGTGTCGGAGCCGTCAATGAGCCTGGTTGTTCGCACCGCCTCGGACCCTTTGAGTCTGGCGGCTGCGGTCAAGAATCAGATTCAAACGATTGACAAAGATCTTCCTATCGATGAAGCCAAGACCATGCAACAGCTTCTGGCAGAGTCCGTGTCAGGGCGAAGATTCAACATGCTGTTGCTGAGCGTGTTCGCGTTGGTCGCACTGGTGCTCGCCGTCGTGGGGATTTACGGCGTGATGTCCTACACGGTGACGCAACGCACACACGAGATTGGTATTCGCGTGGCTATTGGCGCGCAATCGCGCGATGTATTCCGAATGGTGATCGGGCAGGGAATGATGTTGGCGATGATCGGGGTTGCTTTCGGTCTGGTTGGGGCTTTCGGTCTTACCCGATTGATGGCGACCATGCTCTTTGGCGTGGAACCAAGCGATCCGGCGACGTTCGTGAGTATCGCGGTGCTGCTCATAGTTGTAGCGTTGGTTGCCTGTTACATACCCGGCCGCAGAGCAGCGAAAGTGAATCCATTGGTGGCGCTGCGCTACGAGTGACGCGACGCAATAGGACTTATTGGACCTATACCTGAGGAGAAAGCCATGTTGACGCTACTGAAAGATCTGAGCTACGGCATTCGCATGCTGGCCAGGACTCCGGGCTTTACTCTGGTCGCGGTGCTTTCGCTCGCCCTCGGTATCGGCGCGAACACCACGGTGTTTAGTCTGCTCGATGCAATCATGCTTCGCTCGTTGCCAATCGAGAATCCTGAGCGGATGGTAAACATTGCCACACTCGTAAATGGTGGGGAGCCCCATTTAGATTTCTCTTATCCGCTGTACACCGGCCTGCGCGACGGCAACCAAACGCTGTCAGGCATGGTTGCGTACAGCGGTACCAATTTCGGTCTCACGGCTGGGGATCAAACCGAACGAATCAATGGTGAGGTTGTAAGTGCAAACTATTTCTCCGTGCTCGGCGTTCAGCCGGCGATGGGATCTGCATTCGCCCCCGATGATGAGCGACCGGGCGCTGCGCGCGCGGCTGTAATTAGCGATGCTCTGTGGCATCGACGGCTGGCAGGTGACCCCAGCGTCCTCAACAAAACGATCAACCTAAACGGTCGCACTTTCGCAGTAGTTGGTGTGGCTCCCAGGCAGTTTTCGGGATTACTACGCGGAATGCCGACCGACGTTTGGATCACTCTTCCCCACATGGCTGATTTTGAAGGCAACCCGAAACTCATGAACTCTCCCAACCTTAGTTGGTTGATGCTTGCCGGAAAATTAAAACCCGGTACTACGATGCAACAAGCGCAGTCGCAACTAAGCGCGCTTCTACCCGGTTTGTCGCAAGAGCCTCACGAAGACAGCACGTTGCAGGTGGTCATGACTAAGGCTGCCGGCGGTAATGAGGCCTATGTTGCTGAACTCTCCCGCCCGTTAACAATGCTCCTCCTCGCGGTGGCTCTGATACTGGCGATTTCCTGCGCTAACGTGGCCAGTCTTTTACTCGCTCGGGCCAGGGCGCGAGGAAAAGAGATCGGAATTCGCCTGGCCCTGGGAGCCAGTCGTCCACGCATAGTTCGACAGCTGCTAACGGAGAGCATGCTGCTGGCGCTCGCTGGAGGTGCGCTCGGACTGCTCATTGCTCTCTGGACATCCGCTCTGGCTTCCGGCTTGCGAACCAATGAAGGAGGAGAACTAGCTATTGATGTTTCACCAAACATCCGTGTGTTGCTCTTCACTCTTATCGTGTCGGTGCTCACGGTTCTCTTGTTCGGCATTGTGCCGGCACTGCGTGCATCAAAACTCGATCTGGTTCCGATTCTCAAAGATTCAAACGCTGCTACACCAGTATTTCGGCGCGGTCCTTCGCTGCAAAGTCTATTAGTCGTCACGCAGGTCACTTTGTCGTTGGTACTACTGGCCGGCGCCGGCTTGTTTCTGCGCAGTCTCTGGAATCTGCAAGTAATCGAAAAAGGATTTACCGGGGACAGCGTCCTTGCCATGTCGCTAAACATGGAGCTGCAGGGCTACGACCGCGCGCGCGGCGCGAATTTCTATCCTGCGGCTTTGGAGAGTTTGGCGTCGTTACCCGGAATTCAATCGTCAAGCGTGGCTAGCGCCCTGCCGGTTTCGGCGGGCGGCAGCCGTATTCAGATGGATGCCAACTCCACCAAGCCCGCAGTTAATGAAGAGATCTCTATTGACATCGTCACGGTCTCACCGCGCTTCTTCGAGACCACCGGACTGCCCCTGTTGCGTGGTCGAGACTTCCGTCAGATCGATACCGCCAAATCGACCAAGGTCATGATCGTCAACGAGACGATGGCCAGGAAGTTTTGGCCGGTCACCGATCCTTTGGGAGGGACTTTCACCGAAGGCAGTGACACCTATGAAGTCATTGGGATTGCGCTGAATACGAAGTATCGGGACCTCCGCGAACCGCCGCGGATGACGTTTTATTTACCTTTGGCCCAGTCATATCGGCCGAGCATGAATTTGTTGGTTCATACAACTGGAGATCCGGCCCATCTAGCGCCGGCGATTCAAGCTCGTCTGCAGACTATCGAGCCTGCGCTTACCGTCTTCAACAGTCGCACCCTCATCGAGCATGTCGGCAGATCTCTCTATGTCGAGCGGATGCAAAGCCTGCTGTTGACCTTGTTCGGAATTCTGGCGCTAACGCTAACGGCGATTGGCATCTATGGCGTGGTCGCTTACTCCGTGGCTCAGCGTACTCGTGAAGTCGGAATTCGCATGGCTCTTGGGGCGCAGAAGAGAGATGTGCTGAAGATGATTCTCGCTCAGGGGTTGGCGCTGGTTGCCTGGGGTACGGCAATCGGTCTGGTGGCTTGCTACTGGCTCTCGCGTCTGGTCTCAAGCCAGCTTTACGGCGTCAGCGCGTTCGACCCCGCGACGTTTGTGAGCGTGGTTGCAGTGCTGATTGTGGTGGCGCTTCTGGCTACTTATATCCCGGCGCGCCGCGCGACAAAAGTCGATCCACTGGTGGCGCTGCGTTACGAGTGAAGAAAGAAATATAGGACCTATAGGACTTATCGGACCTATACGGATCAGCAATTGGCAATGTTTTAGGGTGACATGATGCACACACTGCTGCAAGACTTGCGCTATGCCCTTCGGACTCTGCTGAAGAACCCAGGCTTTGCGTTGATTGCCATCGTGACGCTGGCCCTCGGCATCGGCGCAAACACGGCAATATTCAGCGTCGTCAATGGTGTGTTGCTCAAACCTCTGCCTTACCGCGAACCGGATCAGTTAATCCGCGTCTTCGAGCGTAGTGAACGCCAGCCTCGGTTCCCAATGGCGCAAGGCAACTTTCAGGACTACCGCGAGCAGAACACTACGCTCTCGGGCCTGGCGCTCTACACGCGCCACGATATGGAATTTTCGCTGGGTGACAAGCCGGAGCGGCTGGCCGCGCTGGGAGTGACAGCAGGGTTCTTTGAACTGTTGGGTGTGCAGCCGCTGTTGGGGAGGGAGTTTCGCCGCGAAGACGAATTGCCGGGCAACAGCTCGGTTGTGATCCTCAGCCACGCGTTGTGGCAGCGTCGCTTCAACAGCGATTCTGGAATCGTTGGTAAAGCAATCACGCTGTCAGGGCAACCTTTCACCGTCGTGGGTGTAATGCCTTCGGGTGTGCAACATGTCGGCGGCGATTACCGTTCGATGCCCCACGGTGAAAGCGTAGACGTGTGGGGGCCCCTCGAGTTGCCACCACAGGCCGGGCGCGGCCCGCATTTCTGCAACGCTATCGGCCGAATGAAGCCGGGCGTCACAACAACGCAGGCAGAGGCGGCTTTCAACCTGATCGCCGAACGCCTGGCGCAACAGTATCCCAACACCAACAAGGGTTGGCGCATCGCCATTCAGCCTCTGCACGAAGAAATTGTGGGGCGGTCGCAAACGACACTGCTGGTACTGTTCGGCGCAGTCTTCTTTGTCCTGCTGATTGTCTGTGTGAACGTGGCGAATCTGCTGCTGGCGCGAGCGACGGTACGTGAGCGCGAAGTGGCCGTGCGGGCCGCATTGGGAGCGGGGCGCTGGCGCATCGTGCGGCAGTTGCTTACCGAAAGCATCATGCTCGCCCTCCTGGGTGGTGCTGCCGGAATCTTGCTGGCGAAGTGGCTGATCGCTGCGCTCAACTTGCTTGGGCATGAACAACTGCCGCGTTTGCAGGCGGTCAGTCTGGATGGACGCATCTTGCTCTTTACCCTCGCGCTTACGCTATTGACCGGCGTGCTGTTCGGACTAGCGCCGGCCTTACAAGCCGGACAACTCAATCTCAATGAAGTGCTCAAGGAGAGCGGACGCAGCGGCGGAAGCAGCTCGCGACAGCGCCGGTTGCGCGATGCGCTGGTAATTGCGGAAGTCGGACTGGCGTTGGTGCTGTTGGTCGGCGCGGGCTTGTTGATGCGAAGCTTCTGGAAACTTCAACAAACCAATTCAGGCTTCAACTCGGAGCGTGTGTTGACGGCCAGTCTGACCTTGCCGGGCGCGCGTTATGGCGACGTATCGAAGGTCACCGCGTTTCAGCAACAACTACTCGAACGCCTCGCCGCCTTGCCGGGCGTTCAATCGGTAGGGTTGACCTCCGATTTGCCGTGGACGGGATACGATGAAAACAGCGGGTTCGCCATTGAAGGCAAAACCTTCCCGCGTAATCAAGGGCCGTCGGCGCGGTACCATCAGGTCTCAAACGATTATTTCCGCACGATTGGCGTGCCGCTCATTTCCGGTCGTTTCTTCAGCTCCGAAGATCGCCCGGGGACGCCCGACGTTGTGATCATTAATCGCAGTATGGCCGAACGCTATTGGCCGGGTGAAAGCGCTGTTGGCAAACGCTTCACCTTCGCTTCCCAGCCGACTGAGAAGGATTGGTATACGGTGGCCGGGGTAGTGGGCGATGTGAAAGACTTCCCGTATTCACCTGCCGCTGAACCGGCTTTCTATTGGCCAATGACGCAGCAACCGACGCCTGAAATGATCCTCGCCGTGCGGAGCAATGCCGATCCCTTGCAACTGGTCGAAGCTGTGCGTGGCGAAGTCCGCCGCCTCGACAAAGATCTGCCGCTGGCCGAGGTCAAGACGCTCGAAGCAATTGCGGCGACAGCGCTCGCGGGGCAGCGGTTTACGCTTTGGCTGGTTGGCCTCTTCGCCCTGACCGCGCTCGTATTAGCGGCGATCGGGATCTACAGCGTGCTTTCGTATCTGGTGGCCCAACGCACGCACGAGATCGGCATTCGCATGGCATTGGGTGCTAAGCGCCGGGACGTCTTGCGACTGTTGGTCGGGCAGGGGATGAGCCTCGCTTTAGTGGGCGTGACGCTCGGGTTGGTGGCTTCGTTTGGCCTGACGCGCTTGCTGAAGAACCTGTTGTTCAACGTGAGCACGACTGATCCCCTCACGTTCGCGGCAATTGCGTTGTTACTGATAACGGTCGCTTTGTTGGCTTGCTACATTCCGGCGCGCCGCGCGACTAAGGTCGATCCGTTGGTGGCGCTGCGGTACGAGTGAAGAATTTCGAATTTCGGATTGCGGATTTCGAATTTCGTTTATGCCGACGTGAGAGATGTTTTAAGGCGCAGAGTGCAGCGAACCGAAGATAAAATTCGAAATCCGAAATCCGAAATCCGAAATTCTTACTTGGCAATTGGCAATCGGAAATTTGACTAGCCGTCGGAAGGTTGAGTGAACGATGCACACACTACTCCAAGACCTGCGCTTTGGCGCCCGAATGTTGCTAAAAAACCCCGGAGTGACACTGGTCGCGGTCATCGCCTTGACGCTTGGCATAGGAGCGAACACGGCGATCTTTAGTGTCGTCAACGCGGTTTTGCTTCGCTCGCTGCCATATGAGGACGGCGAAAGATTAGCGATCGTTTGGGAAAACCGGCAGAGCGGTAAAGGGAACCCGCAGAACGTAATCAACCTGGGCAACTTCTTCGACTGGAAGGAACAGAACAACGTCTTTTCAGATATGGCAGCGTTCTTTGATCTGAATCGCAATCTTACCGGTGACGGCGAGCCCGAAGAGGTAGCAGGACAGATCGCCACCACAAATCTCTTTTCAGTGCTGGGAGTGAAACCGATTTTAGGTAGAACCTTCGCTCCAGATGAAGGGAAGCCCGGTCAACCGAAGGTCGTGGTAATCGGTTACGACCTCTGGCAACGCCGCTTCGGTGGAGATCCCCACATCATCGGTCGCAGCATCACGATCAATAACGACCAGAATGAAGTCATTGGTGTCTTGCCTGCGGATGTTGGCTGGCATGTCCAAAAAGGTTCGATGATCAAGAAGGCCCCGGAAATCTGGTCACCGTGGCAGGTTTCCAACGAACTGCGCGAGCGTCAGGGAAGATTTGCTCGCGCTGTGGCGCGACTAAAGCCCGGAGTGACACTGGACCAGGCCCAGAATGAGATGAACATCATCGGGTCCAGGCTTACACAGCAGTACCCGGACTTCAATACCAATTGGGGCGTGAACGTCGTTCCGCTGCGAGCACAGTTTACGGGTGAGATTCGCAAGCCGCTGTTGATTCTGCTGGGCTCCGTCGGTTTTGTCTTGCTGATAGCGTGCGCCAACGTAGCGAACCTCCTGCTGGCGCGAGCCGCTTCGCGCCGAAAAGAGATTGCATTGAGAGCCGGGCTCGGAGCCAGTCGTTGGCGTATTGCCCGTCAACTACTGACGGAGAGTGTGCTGCTGTCATCTCTCGGCGGCAGCCTTGGTTTGCTGCTGGCGTGGTGGGGAACCAAGGCACTCATCGCCTTAAGCCCGCCAGGACTAATGGATCTTCGTAATGTAGCAGTCAACCTGCCGGTGCTCGCGTTCACATTTGGGTTGACGTTGCTTACCGGAATTGTATTCGGGCTGGTTCCGGCACTGGAGGCGGCGCGTTTCGACCTTACCGATTCCTTAAAGGAGGGTGGAAAAAACATTGGTGGTGGTGCACGGAGCCAGCGGTTGAGGAGCCTCTTTGTGGTGACGCAAGTGGCCTTAGCGCTGGTCCTGCTCATAGGGGCAGGCCTGCTCATGAAGAGTCTCAATCGCCTGCAATCTGTTGAGCCGGGGTTTGAACCAGACAACTTGTTAACGATGCAGATTAATTTGCCGGGGCGAAAGTACGATACAGATCGCAAGAGCATTGATTTCTTCAAGCGAGCCATCGAGCAGTTGCAGGTGATTCCAGGTGTTGAAACCGCTGGAGCGAATAGTTTTTTTCCGTTTGCTGGACCACATGCAGGCACGAATGTCGACATTGAAGGCCAGCCAAAAATGCCACCGGGTCAGGATTTAGGCACGGGCGTCTGCGTTACCGATGCCAATTATTTCCGGGCCATGCGTATTCCACTCAAGCGTGGTCGCCTTTTCACCGAACAGGAAGTGACTGAGATGCGTCACGTCGTCGTCGTTAACGAGACCTTCGTGCGGCAGAATTTGCACGGACAGGATCCGATCGGCAAGCGAGTCATCATCAACATGAAAGATGAAAACTTACCGAGCGAGATCGTCGGCGTAGTTGGCGACAATAAACACCTCGGGCTGGATGTTGAAGTCGAACCCATGGCCTTCTGGCCTCATGCAGAGCTGGCCTATTCCTCCATGACTCTCGCAATTCGCACGCGAGGCGAACCTACGAGCATTGCGTCAGCTGCTCGCAACGCAATTCGCAATTTGGACCCCGAGCAACCGATCGGTGAAGTGAGCACAATGAATAACTTGATGGCCAAGTCCATCGCCCGATCGCGGTTCAATGCAACTCTGCTTGCAGTGTTCTCAATTGTGGCGCTGGTGATGGCTGCCGTCGGAATTTACGGAGTCATTTCTTATTCCGTGCAGCTGCGAACCCACGAGATCGGCGTGCGCATGGCACTAGGTGCGCAGCGTCGCGATGTACTCAGTCTGGTGGTAAAGCGGGGAATTGTTTTGGGGCTAGTGGGCGTAACCGTGGGCTTAATCGCATCGTTTGGACTAACCAGGCTGATGACGACGCTTTTGTTTGAAGTAACCGCGACGGACACGACCGTCTTTGCAGGCGTATCGGTTGCGTTGTTCTTAGTCACTCTTGTCGCCTGTTACGTTCCTGCGCGACGCGCGACGAAAGTCGATCCACTGATAGCGCTGCGTTACGAATAAGAATTTCGGATTTCGGATTGCGGATTTCGAATTTCGTGTATGCCGACGGGAGAAGCGCACCGAACCGAAGACAAAATCCGAAATCCGAAATCCGCAATCCGAAATTGGCAATAGTAAAAGAGGGAGTACTTTTGATGGAGACATTCTTTCGAGATCTTCGCTACAGCGTTCGCATGTTGATCAAAAGTCCGGCCTTCACTGCCGTGGCCGTAATTTCAATCGCGCTGGGCATCGGTGCGAACACAACCGTGTTCAGTGTCATCAATGCAGTACTCCTAAGGTCGTTACCTTACAAAGACCCAGACAGCCTGGTGCTCGTATGGGGGGACACCAGGACCGAAGAGAGCTTGAGAAAACACAATCAAGTTTCCGCCACTGATGTAGCAGACATCCGCGCGCAATCGACCGTCTTTGAAGATGTCACTACCTACACGGGTTGGTTTCCCATCATGTCGGGCGACACGGAAGCCGAAAGAGTTCCCGCTATCCAGGTGGGCGATGGCTTCTTCAACATCATGAAAGGAAAGCCCCTGCTCGGGCGGGTCTTCACTCCCGAAGAACAACAAGACGGCAAGGACTTTGTGATTGTCCTGGGCCATGGCCTTTGGCAACGCCGTTTCGGAAGTGATTCGAATATCGTCGGCAAAAACGTCTACCTAAATGGGCGCCCTTACAACGTCGTCGGCGTCATGGATGCCGACTTCCGACCACTGCCTCCTTCACTGGTGGCTCCTGAGGGCCAATTCTACCGACCTGTGGCAGAAGCCTACGACGAATCGCAACGAAGCGCGCGACATCTCCGCGCGATTGCCCGGCTCAAATCCGGCGTCACCGTAGAACAAGCGCGAGCTGAAGTAAGTGTTATAGCCGAGCGTCTAGAGCAGCAGCACCCAGAATCTAACAAGCATACCGGCGCTCATGTCGTCTCGATTACCGATGAAATTGTCGGCGGGATCCGGCCGACGTTATTAATGGTCTTTGGAGCAGTGGTGTTTGTGTTGCTCGTCGCCTGCGCCAACGTTGCCAATCTGCTGCTGGCACGGTCCACCGTCAGGTACAAGGAGATGACGATCCGAACTGCGATCGGCGCGGCTCGAAGTCAACTGATCCGCCAGTTGCTTACTGAAAGCCTGGTGCTCGCTTTCCTCGGAGGCGGACTCGGCTTGCTCCTCGCGTTCTGGGGAACGGACCTCGTCGCGGCTGCCGGATCAAAGATTAATCCGATGTTTGAGGGCATTCGCGTCGATATGCGTGTCCTCGGATTTACATTCGGCATTTCGGTCATCACCGGACTGATCTTCGGGCTAGCCCCTGCCTTGCAGATCTCCAAGCCCAACCTCGTCGAATCTCTCAAAGAAGGTGGACGCGGCTCTGGACCGTCAGCCACGCGAAACCGCCTGCGCAGTGTGCTGGTTGTTTCAGAGATTGCGATGACCCTGATCTTGTTGGTATGCGCCGGGTTGCTGATCAGAACGGTGATGCGGCTCCGGAATGTTGAGACCGGGTTCAATCCCCAGAACGTTCTTACGATGACCCTCGGACTGCCCGCAGTAAAGTATCCAAAACCCGAAAACTACGTCGCGTTCAATAAACAGGTCACAGAGCGCATCGCCGCGCTGCCGGGAGTAAAAGCAGTCGGGACAACTTCAGTCATGCCCTTGAGCGATAACTTCGATGGCCGAGGTCTCATGGTTGAGGATCAACCCAAGCCTCGTGGCGAAGAAATCACCGTTGATCTCTACGTCACCACTCCAGGTTATCTGAGGGCGATGGAGATCAATACTTTGCAGGGTCGAGCAATCGGCGAGGAAGACACGGCCGACTCGTCCAAGATCGCCTTAATCAACAAGACGATGGCCGCCCAGCTCTGGCCCAACCAGAATCCGCTGGGCAAGCGCATCCGGTTTCCCGGATCTGACAAGAACCCCCAACCCTGGCGTACGGTAGTAGGCGTGGTGAGCGACGTGGCGCAGTACGCTCTCGATAAGAAACCGCCGATGCAGATTTATCTGCCGCACTCGCAGTTTCCTACCTCATTCAACTCCATAGTCGTCAAAACCGAAGGTGAACCCACCGCTATGATCAATCCGGTACGGCGCGAGATCCTGGCGGTCGACAAAGACCAGGCGGTATTCAATGTGACCACCCTTGAGCAGCTGAGGGGAGAGTCGATCTTGATCAGAAGATTCTTCATGCTCTTGCTGCTGGTCTTTGCCGGCCTGGCATTGGTTCTGGCAGCCGTTGGAATTTACGGCGTCATGTCTTACGTCGCGTCGCAACGAACGCACGAAATTGGCATTCGCATGGCGCTGGGCGCGCAGGCCAGCGACGTCCTGAAGCTGCTGATTGGAAATGGCATGGCTTTAGCGCTGATTGGTGTAATTGCTGGCCTCGGGGGCGCCGTCGCACTCACGCGTGTGATGGCAGGTATGTTGTTTGGCGTGAGCGCAACTGATGCACTGACTTTTGTAAGTGTGTCGACTGGCTTGATTCTCGTCGCTCTGCTCGCTTGCTACATCCCTGCGCGACGAGCGACGAAAGTCGATCCACTGGTGGCGCTGCGCTACGAGTAAGTCAACCTATAGGACCTATCCGACTTATCGGACCTATCCCGAGAATTAACGAAAACCATGGACGGAATCTGGCAAGATCTGAAACACGCCGCCCGAATGCTGGCAAAGAAACCAGGCTTCACGCTGATTGCCGTGGTCACCTTAGCCCTCGGCATTGGCGCAAACACCGCGATCTTCAGCGTGGTCAACGCCGTGTTGTTGCGGCCGCTTCCGTACCCGAACGCCGACCGCCTCGTGGCGGTCTCAGCAAACTCCCTGACAGATCGCGATATCGCAGTTGCTTATCCGGATTATCTCGATTGGCAAGCACAGCAGTCTGTGTTTGAAGAGATGTCGGCTCGCATGCCTACCGGCGGAATCTTCACCGGTGCGAATGAGCCGGAGAGAGTGATAGGCCGTCTGGTGACCCCAACTTTCTTTTCTACCCTGGGGGTTCAGCCAATGCTGGGTCGCCCCTTCACGGAAGCAGAGAACAGTCCCGGCGCACCCACGGTCATGGTCATCAGCTACGGACTTTGGCAGCGTCAATTCGCCGGCTCTACTGACGCAATCGGTAAATCGATCAACTACAACGGTGAGCCCTGGACGGTCATCGGCGTGATGCCCTCGTGGTTTGACTTCTACGGACGCACAAATATCAACAACGATATCTTTACACCGCTTGG
>JAMQPH010000047.1 GCA_023717605.1 Pyrinomonadaceae bacterium | reverse complement strand
GAGCGTTTTGGCCAGCCTTGAAAAGCAGGGACAGAGATAAGAGATTTACCTACAAAGCGTGGCTGCTTAAATTGAGCGGCCACGCTTTCATTTCATTTCAACTGAAAATGATTTATTAGCGAACCACGCCGGTTAATGGACTCGACGCGCTGGCATATAGTCGCTTCGACATTCGGCCTGCCAGGTAGGCCAACCTTCCGGCCTCGATTGCCAGCTTCATAGCCTGGGCCATCTTCGCCGGATCTTGTGCTTCGGCAATGGCGGTATTCATCAAGACCGCGTCCGCACCCAGTTCCATCGCAATGGCTGCATCGCTGGCCGTACCCACTCCGGCATCAACAATGATCGTGGCTTCGGGCAGCTGCTCGCGCATGATTCTGAGGTTGGCGGGGTTTTGAATGCCCAGGCCGGAACCGATGGGGGCGGCCAGCGGCATCACCGCAGGACAGCCGGCATCCAGTAGCTTCCTGGCCATGATTAAATCGTCAGTGAAATAGGGAAGGACGACGAACCCCTCCTTAACTAAAACGCGCGCGGCCTCGAGCGTTTGTTCGTTGTCCGGAAAGAGAGTTGTTTGGTCACCAATTACCTCTAGCTTGATCAAATCAGTCTGCAAAGCTTCGCGGGCGAGTCGCGCTGTGCGAATAGCTTCTTCGGCGGTATAGCACCCAGCAGTGTTCGGCAAAAGCTGCATCGCAGGATCCAGATAATCAAGAAAGGACTCGGCGCTGCGATCTAGAGGCACCCGACGGACCGCAACAGTAACCATCTGCGCGCCTGAAGCACGATGCGCCGCCTTCATCTCGTCGTAGGAGCGATATTTCCCCGTGCCAATGATCAGGCGAGACGCAAATATTCGTTCACCGATTATCAGACGATCCGTTTTGGCTGACACCGCTGTGGACATAATTAAGACTGACTTACTCCTCGGTTGAGACAAATCTACACCTGAAAGCGAGCAAACAGAAATGCCGGATGGGTTCCTCCTGCCTCCTGCCTACTGCTCATGCCAACCGCTCCCCTGGCAAACTGCTCCTGCCGACTGCACTTCCCCCGCCCACGAAGTGCACAATCTCTACCTGATCATTCTCCCTCAGGACAGTCGAGGGCCAGTCAGCCCGCCGCACCACGTTCTGATTGAGTTCGATTGCAATTCGCTCGGGTGTGAGGTCGAGTTGCGTGACTAGTTCTTTAAGCGAGAGATTATTGACGACTTCGCGGTCTTCCCCATTAATTCGCAGGTTCAAGAGACTCGCTCGACTTCGCTCAGGCAGCATGAATAACGCGTCGCAGTTCGGTCTCACTTCCCCCGGCCAGGGCCCGTATCAAAATAGCGGCGCGACCAGAAGTGAATTTCGGTATCCTCGCAGAAACGGTGGCGGTGCCATCACGTTCCGTCTTCATCGAGTAGATCATGGGTCTGAACGCCGTTCCCAGGACCTTGACCGAGACTACGGCTCCATTCATTGGTTTTTCGCTTTTGCCCGACAGTTGGCTAACCATGATTCGCAGTGTCAACGAATCGCCCGAGCGAAACTCCCGTTCGTCGAGCAGACTGATCTTTAGGCCCTCTTCCTCCTGCGCCTGCTCGCCCAACGGTGACTGCCGTCGCGGATCGTGAATCGTATAGGCATCCGGAGCTGTTACGGGCTCTACTGGAGGTACGGCCGCTTCCGGGGTGACGCTATCACCTGCACTCGCCCGCGCTTCTTGCTGGGCCTGCAAGGGAGTCTCTATTTCAACGGGCGCGACGGGCGTCTCGACGGCTAATTCGGGGTCTGCACCGGCCATGCGCTTCAGGTCCAAAACGCGTCCAGCGTGGATTGCCGCACAGATCAGCAGGTGTTGGCGCTTCAGCCGTTCGCTCAACGCCTCGTCACTAAAACCCGAGGCAATCAGATCT
The DNA here is from genome assembly GCA_023717605.1 of Pyrinomonadaceae bacterium. Taxonomy (GTDB): domain Bacteria; phylum Acidobacteriota; class Blastocatellia; order Pyrinomonadales; family Pyrinomonadaceae; genus PSRF01. The sequence continues at coordinate 9,800 of JAMQPH010000047.1, read as the reverse complement.
TCGTAACGGGAACGCTTGCTGGCGAGAATCGCACCACCCGAATAAACGAGCGAGAGAATGAAAGGAGTGTCCAGTCCCTTGTCTTCCGTTTGCACATGATAGACGACGCCATCATGTTCCACGTCGGTATTGTAGCCGGTGATCACTTTAGCTGATTCGGAATAAAATCATCTTGTGTAGGTATTAAACCAGATGGCCTCCAGAAAGGCTTCCCTGCAAGTTAACACAGGATTTTTTGTAGGGTCAATTGTCATTTTCTTCGAGCTTTTTTGCCAGATAAGGTTGCTTGACACCCTCGATCAGTTCGACTACGATTCGGCTTGTACAATGATTCTCAATCTAGAGTCACGCGTGTCGGTCGCCGCGGTTGTTGGCCACAGACGCGCACCGATCTGGCTTGCGACAAGTCGCGGCTAGGATTCTCCGGATGCCATTTCGTCTTAACGACTACTTGCCGGTTCTCTTAATGTTCGTGGTGGCGGGCGGTTTCGCCGTGGTGAACATTTTTATTTCGCAGTTTATCGGACAGCGAAAGAGGACCAGAACGAAGTTGATGCCATACGAATGCGGCAAGGATCCGGTTGGCACGGCACGTGAGCGCTTTTCGGTGAAGTTCTACATGATTGCGATGATCTTTATCTTGTTTGATATTGAAGTCATCTTCCTGGTTCCCTGGGCGGTAGTCTTCAGAACCCTGGCTAGTCAGCCCTACAATCTTAAGAATCTAGTCTACTTCGAGATGATAATTTTCATCGTACTGCTGCTGGCCGGTTACGTCTACGTTATTAAGAAGGGTGCTTTCGATTGGAGCGATCGGGCGCGACGCGACGCCGAGGCTGAAGCCCGGTTGCTGGCCGACATGGAAAGGCGACAGCTCGGACAGACTCGCACGGCAGCCTAGCTCTTACCAAGGAGTTTCATGGGACTCGAAAACGTCATTAACGCGGCTTTGCCGGAAGTGTTGACCACGCGTCTGGATTCCTTAATTAATTGGGCGCGCAAATCATCGCTGTGGCCCGCGACGTTTGGGCTGGCCTGTTGCGCCATCGAAATGATGAATGCCACGTCTTCGCGCAACGACCTGGCCCGCTTTGGTTCTGAAGTCTTTCGCGCCAGCCCACGCCAGGCCGACGTGATGATTGTCTCCGGTCGGGTTTCGAGAAAGATGGCCCCAGTGCTGCGACGTATCTATGATCAGATGCCAGAACCGAAATGGGTTATTTCCATGGGCGCATGTGCAACCTCCGGCGGCGTCTTCGATAATTATGCGATCGTTCAGGGTGTGGACAAGATTGTTCCGGTAGACGTTTACATTCCCGGCTGTCCGCCGCGACCCGAGATGCTGATTCACGCAGTGATGATGTTGCAGGACAAAGTGATGAAAGAATCTTCGCGAGACCGCAGAGATGTTCCTGAGGAGGAGGCTAGAGAGGCGGTGGTACCTGGAACATTACCCATTACTGACGGGTCAACCACCAGAGAGAGCGTGCTGCCGGAATCGCGGCCTTATACAATCGCTTCAAGACACGAACGCCGCCGCTCCTCGTAACGGGGGGCGATTCATAGAATGACAAACGGGGCAGACAACGAGCACGCCTTGCCGGAGCAGACCTCCACAACTTCAACGCAGCATTCAACGCCGTCCCCTTTGGTGACGGCGTTACAGCGTGAGCACCCGGATTGGATAATTGAGGTTCGCGAGGCCCATGGCGAAGTAACAGCGATGGTACCCCGTGAACATATTCAAACGGTGTGCTCCCAACTCAAGAACGCACCCGAGGCACGTTTTGATTTTCTCGCCGACCTTTGCGGCGTTGATCGCGGTCCGGAGGAAGAGCCACGGTTTGAGGTCAATTACCATCTGTTTTCGACAACCATCCATCATCGATTAAGACTAAAAGTCTTATTGAACGAAGAAGATCTTCACGTGCCCACGGTCACCAACGTGTGGCGAACCGCAAACTGGCACGAACGGGAGACGTTTGATTTCTTCGGCATCATTTTCGATGGGCATCCGGACTTGAGAAGGATTCTCTTGCCCGACGATTGGCAAGGACACGCCCTCAGAAAGGACTTTCCGTTGCGCGGCTACGAACCGTACAGCCTGAAGTAGTTTCGAGTTCCGAGTTTCGGGTTTCGGGTTTGTGACTCGAAGCTCGAAGCTCGAAGCTCGAAACTCGAAACTCGAAACTTATGAGCTCTTCTACCATCAACGTTCCACCACAGTTCGAGATTGTCGATCATCCGCTCGACACCCAGATGACCATCTCGATGGGACCGCAGCACCCGTCTACTCATGGCGTATTGCGGCTCGAGCTCGTGCTGGACGGCGAAATGGTGGTAAAGGCCACGCCTGACATTGGTTATCTCCATACCGGTATGGAGAAGCTCTTTGAGTACAAGAAGTATCAGCAAGGGATCGTCATCACGGATCGAATGGATTACCTGAATCCGCTCGGCAACAACCTGGCCTATGTGATGGCTGTCGAAAAACTTCTGGCCCTGGAGATTCCCGAGCGCGCGCAGACCATTCGCGTCTTAACCTGCGAACTTCAGCGCATTGCATCCCACCTGGTTTGGCTGGGTACTCATGCGTTGGACATCGGAGCGATGACCGTTTTCTTCTACTGTTTTCGCGAACGTGAAAAGATTCTTAACCTAATCGAAGCCGCTTCGGGTGGCCGCTTGACTCCGTCCTACTTCCGCATCGGTGGTTTGATGATGGACCTGCCGGCGGGCTTCGAACGGCGGGTAAAGCAATTTCAAGATGGTTTTCTCAAGTCGGTCGATGAGTTCCACACCTTACTTACCGGAAACCGAATTTTTCAGAAACGAACTCAGGGCGTGGGCATCATCTCAGCGGAAGACGCTATTGACTGGGGACTCTCGGGCCCGTGTCTGCGCGGCAGCGGAGTTGATCTCGACATTCGCCGCGCGAATCCTTACACAGGCTACGAGAACTATGATTTCGAGGTCCCCACTGAGTCCGACGGCGACGTGTGGGCGCGTTACATTGTGCGTATGCGGGAGATGAAGGAATCGCACAAGATTGTCACTCAGGCTCTGGCACGATTGAAGCCTGGTCCGGTCAAAGCCGATGCTCCCAAGGTGGTTCTTCCCGACCGCGAAGCCATGAAGCGCCACATGGACGCGCTGATTCACCACTTCCTGATCGTCGCGGAAGGATTTGATGTGCCGGCCGGTGAGGTTTACATGCCCATCGAAGCGTCGAAGGGTGAACTGGGCGTTTATGTCAGATCCGACGGTGGACCTAAGCCCTCGCGCGTCCATTTTCGCGGACCAAGCTTCGTTAATCTCTCTGCTCTGCCCCAAATGGCAGAGGGCGCGATGATCGCCGACGTTGTCGCGATTATTGGATCGCTGGATATTGTTCTGGGAGAGATTGATAGATAGGTACTTTGTCCTTTGTTCTTTGTACTTTGTCCTTGGTAGTTGAGTGGTCTGAGTAACTGGTCAGCCCCGAATACAAAGATCAAAGTACAAAGCTCAAAGCACTGAATAATGATGAGCACGCAATTCACACAAATTCAACCGCTTTCGCAGCCCGTCGATATTGGCGACGAGATCGCGTCGTTCTCCCCTGAGATTGAGGCTGAGATTGATTGGCATTTGGCCAAGTATCCTGTGATTCGGTCAGCAATCCTGCCTTTGATGTTCATTGTGCAACGAGAACGCGGCTATCTGGATCCTCCCGGTGTGGCTTATCTTGCAAAACGATTGGCGCTTCGGATTACAGATATCTGGGAGGTAGCCACCTTCTATTCGATGATCCACACCGAACCGATAGGTCGCCATCACATCCAGATCTGCAAGACACCCTCCTGCAAGATCATGGGCGAGCCGAAAATTACTGAGCACGTCTGCAAGAAGTTGGGGATCAAACCGGGCGAAACGACAGCAGATGGCAAGTTTACCGTCTCGCTGGTTGAATGCCTTGGGTCATGCGGGACAGCGCCAATGTTTCAAATTGGGTTTGATTACCATGAGGATCTGACTACCGAGAAGGTAGATCGGATTCTGGACGCGTTACCTTAGCCGATGCAGATAAAAGCCATAGGATGTGAACCTCTTCAGCTCGCGCGAGTCCATTTGGAGAACTCGACTTCGCTCGAAGTGTATCGCCGACACGGCGGCTATGAGGCGCTTAAGAAGGTCTTGACCTCAATGTCGCCGGACGACGTCATCAACGAGGTCAAGAAGTCAGCACTACGTGGGCGCGGTGGCGCGGGTTTCCCTACCGGAATGAAGTGGAGCTTCGTCCCCAAGGATTCGCCGAAGCCGAAGTACGTGGTCTGCAACGCTGACGAATCCGAGCCCGGAACTTTTAAGGATCGCTACCTGATGGAACGCGATCCTCACATGCTGATCGAAGGCATGCTGATCGCCGCTTACGCGCTCGGCGCGAAGACAAACTACATCTACACGCGGGGCGAGTACAAATATCTCATCGACATCATGGATCGCGCGCTGGAAGAAGCCCGCGCCGCAGCCTTGTTGGGCCAGAACATCCTCGACTCACAGTTCTCCAGCGAGATCTACACGCATACGGGAGCCGGCGCTTACATTTGCGGTGAGGAGACCGCGCTGCTTAGTTCGCTCGAAGGAATGCGCGGTCATCCCCGTATGAAGCCTCCCTTCCCAGCTGTGTCTGGTCTCTATGCCGCCCCGACTGTTGTTAATAATGTCGAAACGCTCACTGCGGTTCCCGACATTATCAAAATGGGTGGCGAGGCTTATCAGAAACTCGGCACTGAGAAGAGTGGCGGAACCAAACTCTGGTCGGTCTCCGGACATGTCAATCGTCCCGGAGTTTACGAGTTGCCCATGGGCTACGACGACATGGAAAAGTTCATCATGGAAGACTGCGGGGGAATGCGTGATGGAAAAAAACTAAAGGCGGTCATTCCCGGGGGCTCATCCGTCTACATCATGCGAGCAGAAGACATTATTGGTCGTGATGTGCGCATGGATTACGAAGGACTCGTGGCCGGCGGTTCAATGGTCGGGTCCGGCGGCTTCATCGTTATGGACGAAACAGTAGATGTCTTCGAATCAACCAAGAACCTAACGGAATTCTACAAACACGAGTCCTGTGGCTGGTGTACTCCCTGCCGCGAAGGCACAGATTGGTTAGTGAAGGTCTTCAAACGAATCGAGAAGGGTGGAGGCAGTCCGGAAGACGCTCAGTTGATGCTTGATCTTTGCGACAACATCGAAGGCAAATCGTTCTGCCCACTCGGTGATGCCGCGGCCTGGCCGATTCAATCGGCGATCAAAAGGTTTCCCGAGGATTTTATGAAGCATCTCGTCCAGGAGAATTAAAGTCGAGTGTCGGCCGACGAGGGAAATAACCCCGGAACCCAATCCCGTAGTGAGGTAATGTTTATAGATCTTTGGATTGAGGAAATTTTCTATAACTCCGGAGGAGCGAAATGTTTCTTGCCCGACTGGGCGTTATAGCAAACTCATTTCGCTCCTCCGGAGCTCCAGAAATCTATCGGTGAGCACGTTCTATAAACATTCGATCCCTACGGGATTTGGAAACTGAATGAAGATCTGAACCTGCGCGGCTTAGAAAAAGTAGGAAGTTTTGATGAGTACTGAGTCAATCAAAGTCACAATCAACGCCAAAGACTTCCAGGTGGCGAAAGGTGCTCGCCTGATCGACGTCTGTCGCGAAGAGGGATTTGATATTCCGTCGTTCTGCTACTACGCCGATCTCGCGCTGCAAGCATCATGTCGCATGTGTCTGGTGCGCATTGAGAAGATGCCCAAGCTGCAAACGTCGTGCACGATCATTTGCACTGATGGCATGGTAGTCACAACTCAGAGCGAAGAGATTGAGAAGGCCCAGCGAGGGATGATGGAGTTCCTCCTGGCTAACCACCCGCTTGACTGTCCAGTGTGCGATCGCGGCGGCGAGTGTGAACTGCAGGAAATGGCATTCAATTGGGGTAACCTGGAAGAGCGATTCACTGAGCAGAAGAATTACTATCCCGAGAAGTATCTCTCACCGATGGTGGCCAACGATCCGCAGCGCTGCATTCTTTGTAAGCGGTGCACGAGGGTCTGTGATGAGTGGATGGGCGAAGATGCCATCGAAGCCGGCGGCCGCGGCGCAAATACGGTTATCGGCACTTACGGCGCCTGGCTGGACTGCTCTCAGTGTGGTAACTGCATCGAGGTTTGTCCGACGGGAACGCTATTGGACGCTACTTACCGGCACCAGGCGCGTCCGTGGGAACTCACCCAGACCATTTCAACCTGCACCTATTGCTCGGACGGTTGCCAGATGTCGCTTGGTTCGCGAGGCGGCGAGTTGATGCGTATTGTGGCGCGTGATCGTTACGTGAATGGACTCAATGCCGAGTTTCTTTGCATCAAGGGACGGTTCGGTCATCCATTCGTGAACCACGAGGAGCGCATTCGGACCCCATTAATTCGCTATAAGAAAGGTGGCAAGCTGATTCCCACCACCTGGGATGAGGCAATTCGTCACGTAGCTCAAAAGCTGGACGCCATCGCCGAGGCGCATGGCCCTAACGCGATAGGAGTTGCCGGCAGTCCGCGTATTACCAACGAGTCCAATTATCTCCTCCACAAGTTTGCCACCCAGTTAGTGGGCACGGCAAACTACACCGCCACTGACGCATTCAACCTGAAAGCAGTCTTTGACAACCTCGGTGGATCACTCGCAACGCACAACGACATCCGTCATGCCAGCACGATTCTCCTGATCGGTGGCGAGCCTGAGGAACTGCAACCCTTAACCGCCAAGCAGATCCGCCAGGCGGTCCGCAACGGCGGCGCCAAGTTGACGGTAATCAACAGCGTTCGTATTCGCCTTATCGAACAAGCGTCGCGGTTCGTTCACATCCGTCCCGGAAGTTTGGACGCCGCAGTGCTGGCGCTGCAGACTCCATCCCAGGATGCACTGGCTGCACGCAAGATGGGTGTCGAACTGGGTGACCTGGCAACGCTGCGACAGTCGCTCACCGAGTCGCAAGGTGACCTGGTGATCATGTTCACCGGGGAACTCAGCGCGGAGGCACAGGCCGTCGTGGCGCAACTTCCGTACGGTCTGGCCGGCGAGGGCCGTCGCGTACTCCTGCATCCACTGCCACTTTTCAACAATAGTGTCGGCGCTCACGATATGCGCATCATGAACGGAGCGGTGAGCCCTACTCAAATGCTCGATGCTGCCGGCGAAAAAGTCCGCGCACTTTATATGGCGGGAAGTTTCATGAAAGAACAGCTGCGCGGCCGCGAAGAGGCACTCGGGAAGCTCGACTTCCTGGTTGTTCAGGAACTCTTTGAGACTGACACGACCGCCTTTGCAGACGTCGTCTTTCCCGCGGCATCGTTCGCCGAGGTAGATGGAACGTTCACGAACAATGACGGGTTTGTTCAGCGGGTGCGGCAATCGATTCCGCCCGTGCACAGTTCAAAGCCCGACTGGATTATCACGGCAGAGATAGCGAATGAACTTGGTGTCGATTTTGGATTCCAGATGTCCGCCAGTGCCGTTTTTCGTGAGATCGCTGAACGCGTCCCGGCTTACGCTGATCTTCGCTATCCGCTGCTCAAGGATGAAACACATCCGGTCCAGGCAAAGCACCCCATTGCCGAACGCCGAGACCTGTCCGCAACAGTGAAAACGCTGACCTCGTTCGTCGAGGCTTTGACCGAAACTGCGGAGAAGACTCTGTTGACACCAACAGTGGGCCACGAATTGTTCAAGGTTGGAGCGCTGACTGGAAAAACAGAACAGTTTCATCTGCTGGCAGCCGGCAATCCGCGACCAGAGAGTGTGAACATTTCGCCCCTATACCAGATTACGATCGACGATGCCTTACGTGCGACGGCGTCGGCCTCAGGAGACTGAAGGGCATTGCCGATTTCCAATTGCCGATTGCCGATTTTAGACTTGTTTGCCGATGCTTGCCGATTCCGATCTCAGATCTCAGAGTTCAGATGTCTTTGCTGATGACTACTGATTGCGACTGCGTATGGATTCGTTAGACACCAGTTCCTCGCAATCGGCAATTGGCAATCGGCAATCGGAAATGAATTGATGGACTCTCTTATCCACTCGGTGCTGGTGATCGTGGCGATCACCATCGCGTTTCTCTCGATCATGCTGCTCGTGGCGGCCACAGTGCTTGCCGAGCGGCGCGTGCTGGCTTTTATTCAGGGACGCGTAGGTCCAAACCGCGTGGGTTACGGCGGTGTTCTTCAACCGTTTGCCGACTTCATCAAGACCATGGTCAAGGAAGACCTGGTTCCCGAACATTCCACCAGATTTGTTTTCATGTTGGCGCCCATGATCGCCGTAGTCACAGCCATCATGGCTATTGTTGTCTATCCTTTTGGTCCCACAATAACTCTTCCGTTTACCAACTGGTCCTTTCCCCTAGTCATTGCGCGCTTCGATGTGGCCTTACTCTACGTACTGGGCGTGACCTCAGTGGGAGTCTACGGCATCGCCTTGGCGGGCTGGTCGTCGAACAACAAATACAGTTTGATGGGCGGACTGCGATCTGCTGCTCAGATGATCTCTTATGAGCTCTCGCTAGGCCTATCGCTGGTGGGTGTAATCCTCCTCTCAGGCACTTTAGACATTTACACAATCGTTGAGCAGCAGTCTGGTTGGCACGGGATGAACTGGAACATTATCTACCAGCCCGTCGGCTTCCTCGTGTATCTCATATCGGCTATCGCGGAAACGAATCGCGTCCCGTTTGACTTGCCGGAAGCGGAGACAGAACTAGTTGCCGGCTTCCATACCGAGTACAGTTCCATAAAGTTTCTGCTCTTCTTCAACGCCGAATACATAAACATGATCACGGTGTCGATGCTGGCGACCACCCTGTTTCTCGGCGGCTGGAACGTTCCTTTTGCCGAGGACTTGTTTGGCCGGGGCACTCTCCTGTTTGGGCTGGTTAGTGTATTAGGTTTCGCTGCCAAGATAATCTTTTTCCTTTTTCTGTACATTTGGATTCGCGGAACGTTGCCGCGCTTTCGCTTCGATCAATTGATGGATTTTGGCTGGAAGGTTCTGGTGCCGGTGGCCATTCTAAACATCCTCGTGACGGCTACGGTGATGTTTCTTTGGGGAACGTGAAACGATCGTCAGTGGTCAGTGGTCAGTTGTCAGTTGGTCTTTGGCCTTTGGCCTTTGGCCTTTGATTTTGCGATGGGGCTTTTGATAAATGAATCCAGCGTCTAACTTCGGCATAAATACGAAGACCCAAGGCCAAAGACCAAAGACCAGCTGCTAAAAGTCAACTGACCACTGACGAGTTTTTCAATGGTAACAAGTCTTCTCTTCATACTCTTTGCGGGACTAGCGATCGGGTGCGCCATCGGGATGGTCGCGCAGCGGAACCCTCTCTATAGCGCCATGTCGCTGATTGGTGTGTTGCTCTCCCTTGCTTGTTTGTACGTGATGCTGGCAGCTCCTTTCATCGCCGCGGTGCAGGTGATCGTTTACGCCGGCGCGATCATGGTGCTGGTGGTGTTTGTAATCATGTTGCTCAACGTTGAGGAAGAAGAACCTCGACGCAAGCGCTTGCGGTTCCTGGTACCGACGGCTATCGGCCTGGCTGCAGTCTTGATCGCCGAAACTGCATTCATTCTCTATGCCGTTCAGGTTTCGCCTTACACTCCCCGCCACGGAGTTTCCAACGTTGGGTTGACTGCTAATGTTGGCACGGGACTGTTCACGACGTACCTGCTGCCGTTCGAAGTCACATCAGTCTTGCTGTTGATGGCGATCG
>JAMQPH010000046.1 GCA_023717605.1 Pyrinomonadaceae bacterium | reverse complement strand
GGCAACAATATACTTGGCTCACTTATCCCATCATGACGCAAGCCCACTCAACGCACAGAACCATTGGCGGTAGCCAATGGACCCGGCACTCAACGCGGCCAGGCCAAGGTGCCATGTGAAAAGGGGCCTGCTTAGATTGAGTGCTGGGATCCATTGGCTACCGCAAATGGTTCTGTGTCGAGTGGGCTTGCCCTAAAGATGGGTAGTTGAGCCAAGTATATTGATACCGTTTCAAAGGTTTTCCTCCTGTTCAGAAATCATCTGGCCCCGGCGCCAAACCGTTGAAACGGTTCCCTAATTTATGAGCTGCGTTTTTTTCACCGGGCTGAAGCCGCGGCGTGAATGAGAGTCCAAACCAGTGTTACACGGCGAACACATAGGACTGCCAATCACCAGTCTTTCTTTCGTACGCTCCCTACGTCACATATAATCTCGCGCCTGACGACTCTAACTGCAGGCGAGACGCCTTCGCTAAACTTCAAATCGATCCTGAAAGGCCCAGTATGAAAATGTTCCCGCGCCTAAACCGTTTAACTCAATTGTTTCTACTCGCGATTATTTTGGCAGTCGTGGCTTTGCCGCTGGGTGCGCAGACGCCTACAACCGCCGCGCGGATCAAAGAGATAGATGAGTATTCCGCAAAGGCAGGCGTGGATTGGAAGGTACCCGGTTTCGCCATCGCGATTGTGAAAGATGACCGAGTTGTGTTTGCCAAAGGCTATGGCGTGCGCGAGCTCGGGAAAACGCCCGCCGTTGATGAGAACACCCTCTTCGCGATTGCCTCAAACTCGAAGGCGTTCACGGCCGCCGCCATGGCTATCCTGGTCGATGAGGGGAAGGTGAAATGGGACGACAAGGTAACAACATACCTGCCATCGTTTGAGCTCTATGATCCCTACGTCACTCGTGAATTGATGATTCGGGATCTGCTCAGTCATCGGAGCGGTTTGGCCACCTTTGGTGGAGACCTGCTCTGGTACGAAAGCGAATATAGCCGCGATGAAATTTTACGCCGGATACGTTTCCTGAAACCTACGTCGTCCTTCCGCAGTCGCTTTGGTTACCAGAATATTTTGTTTCTGGCCGCGGGCGAGGTGGTGGCAAACGTTTCCGGCAAGAGCTGGGATGAGTTTGTTAAGGAGAGATTCTTCGTGCCCCTGGCGATGAAACGCACCGTGATAAGTCACGCCGACTTGCTCAGCAGTTCAAACGTCGCCATGCCTCACAATGAAGTAGACGGGAAGAGTCGGACGATCCGTTACGGTAAGGTCGATAACATCGGTGCCGCAGGAGGGATCAAGTCCTCAGTAATGGATATGGCCCAGTGGTTGCGGCTGCAACTTGGTCGCGGAACCTACGAAGGACGGAAAGTTTTCAGCTCCGCCGCCTCACGCGAGATGTGGACCCCTCACACTGTTTTTGGTGGCATCAGCGAACAAGCAGAAAAGTTTAACCCGACCCGGCACTTCAACCTTTACGGCTTGGGCTGGATTCTGAGCGATTACCAGGGCAGGTTGCTCGTCTCTCACGGTGGTGGGCTCGACGGAATGACTTCTCAGGTCGCGTTGATGCCGGAAGAGAAGCTGGGCGTCGTCGTGCTCACAAACAGCGAGACTCCGCTCTCGACTATTCTGGCAAACAAAGTGTTTGATGTGTTCCTAGGCGTGCCCGCCCGCGACTGGAACGCAGAATTTCTCGCCCGTACTAAAGACAACGAGGCAGCGAGGAAGGCTGCCGATAGAAAGCTCGAACTATCGCAGGTACCGCAGACCAAACTGTCGCTTCCGTTGCCGGCTTACGTTGGCACTTACTCAGGCGAGATGTTTGGCGACGCAAAAGTGACTGAAGAGGAAGGCAAACTGGTGGTGCGTTTTGTGCCGTCACCCTTCTTCGTTGGCGATCTTGAGCACTGGCACTTTGACACTTTCCGCGTCAAGTGGCGCGACTCAATCGTGTATCCATTTCCCAGGGGCTTTGTTACCTTTACTCTCAACGCGCAAGGCAAAGTCGATGAGATGAAAATTGACGTGCCCAATCCCGATTTCGACTTCAAAGAACTCGAGTTTAGGCGCAAGCCGTGACTCACTACCGATGAAGAGGAGGGAACTACATGAACCAAATCAACATTCTTGCGGTGCTGGTCGCGGCCGCTTCCGCTTTCTTGCTGGGCGGACTTTGGTATTCACCAGTTCTATTCGGCAAGACTTGGGCGCGTGAAGCCGGGGTTAGTACCGGTCAGCCGCAGAAGTCGCCCGGCGCGATACTGTTCACAGTCTCGTTTCTATTCTCATTAATCGCAGTGACAGTGTTTGCCCTGTTTCTGGGACGAAATCCGCCGCTGAATACCGCTGTTCGCGACGGCTTGACCATTGGTGCGTGTTGGGTAGCGACCTCTTTCGGTATCAATTACCAATTTTCAAATCGCACGTTCAAGCTGTTTCTGATAGACGCCGGATATTACGTGGTGCAGTTTACGCTCTATGGCTTCATCCTCGGCTTGTGGCATTGAGCTGCTTTACTACGATGGCCTCGACGGAAGCAAAGAGGGATCTGATACTAGGCGCAGCGACCCTGCTAGCGGTCGTTCTTATCGGCGCTGCCAGCTATTTCACCTTTCGATCTGACGCTACCAGGCGAAGACATCTGACCTCGGAAGTCCCGGCTGAGATCCTCGAGGTGTATGCTGCGCGAAATCGAAATAACGAGGAAGGCAAGCCGGGTGCGGTCACTAATGTTCGCGTTAGCTTCCGCTTTGTGCTGGATGGGGAAACCATCATGCGCTCCAACACAATGAGCCGCGATCAAGGAAAAGCGTTTGAGGTCGGCAAGCCGGCGAAGGTTTGCTATAAACCGGAGGACCATCGACAGGCAGAGCTATTCCCGCAAAGTTATCGATGCGGCGGTTAGCTTGGCGTAGAGACCGGATCATTTTCCATTTGTCATTTGTCAGTTTTCATTTGGCCATTTCAGCAGACCGTCTGCGGCCGAGTTATACGCAATGAAACGCAGCAGTAGTGAGCTACTTTGACGTCAACGTCTTTGCCGGGCTGCTTCGTAGAGCAGGATTCCGGCGGCGACTCCGACGTTCAGGCTTTCCACCTCGCCATGCATTCCTATTCTGACAGCTTCATCAGCAGCCGCCACGTCTTCGGCGCTGAGTCCAGTTGATTCCTGGCCAACAATCAATGCCCTGGCTATGGTCCAATCTATATCAGTGTAAAGAACGCTCGCATTTACATCTGCGCAGACGGTTGTGATGTTGTGCTCGGCACACCAGCTAAGAGCATCGCGGTAACTTGCACCTTTCCAGATCGGCAACCGGAAAGCTGAGCCCATAGCGCCACGTAAAGACTTCGGCGAGAATGGATCGGCGGTGTTGGCCGTGCTGATTACGCCCGTTGCACCTGCCGCCTCCGCACTTCGCATGATCGCTCCGACGTTTAGTGGATTGTTGAGGCCATGCAGGATCACTAACAACGGAGAGCGCCCTTCCAAAGCTCCTAATTTGGCTTTTCCGGATTCCGGTCGCTTCGCCAGGAGAATGATGCCCTGGGGAGTCTTAGTGTACGAGATTGTTGCCAACAACTTCTCACTAACCGAGGCCCTGCGCTTACAAACTAAAGCGACTGCCTCGAGAAAACGTGCGGCCCTTTCTTTCTCGGCAATCTCATCGGAGTAGATTACGGCTTCGATTTCCAGTCCTGAATGCAGCGCCTCCTCCGCCAGTCGTAGCCCTTCGACAAAGATCAAATCGTCGACCTTTCCGTCGCGAACGGAACGCGCCTGGCGGAGAAGGGGATTGTCACGGCTCGAGATTTTCATTATTGCCGATTGCCGATTGCCGATTCGAAGCAGGGCTAAAGTAGTCTTTCAAGAATAATCGTAAACTGGTCAACCATTGTTGCTGGTTTTCATGATTCAGAGAAATAGCGCTGTTTCGTTTCGTGAAACGACACGAAATTGGGATCTGAGATCTCAGATCAGAAACGAAACCTCCGCCCAGACGGGCCAGTGGTCCGAAACATTCAACGGTCTTGCGACACCCCAACGAGTGACGTCCAAATCACGTACAAAGATCCAGTCTGCATGCAAACGTAGTCCTGCTCCGCGCCAGGTCGGTGTTCCCGTTGGAAACGGCGTTGCGTAGCCGCGAGACTCAAGCAGGCGCCGGGTCTCGATACACTTTCTCCGTGACAGAGTATTGAAATCGCCGAGCACCACAGTTGGTCCCTTGAACTTGCCGGCGTGATCGAGGACCACCTCGAGTTGTTCCAGTAACCCATCCGCAGCCGAGTGCGGATCGATATGTGAATTGAATACGCGAATAGTCTCAGAGCTGACTTTCATCGAAGCTGCGACCGCCAGACGAGGACGCCAGGGACATTCGGTCCAGGGAAGATCAATACGCGTCACATCCTCCATGGGAAAATCGCTGAGCAACGCCACCCCTGTGTCGCCTGGATCTTGAAGTCCAATCTGTTCTTCGAAATCGAGCCACCACTGACGGTCCTTCGGTTCGATTCCTCGGGGAATTCCGGCCGGTGCGTGTACCCAGGACATTTGCAATTGCTCCGCCAGCTCGCGCGCCACATGATGGCCTCCGGTGCGAGCCGTCCCTTTATCGGCTTCCTGCAGTGCTAGAATGTCGACCGGCGGCTGACGCAATCCTTCAGAGAAAGCGCGTGCTGCAAGACGGATGTTGTCGCCCACTGCTTGAGAACGATTGCGAGGCAGGTTGAAGCCGGCCTTGCGCAGGAGACCTGTGGAGATTAGGAACTGGCCCACCGCGTATCGAATGTTGTAGGAAGCGATTATCAGTCGTGACGGCGTTTCCACTCCGGTTTTCCGCGGAACGGTTGCGCCAATTTCAAGTTCTGGTGAATTAAGGAAAGAGGGAACTGCAATCTTCTCAGTGGTTGCCATCGCCGACTATATTAACCTATGACCCGCACTGTAATAGCAGCCGTTGACGACATGATCTTCATTTCGAAGATCCGCGCCACATCGGAACAGGTGGGCGTCGACGTTCGCTTCTCGCGCAACGCTGACGCTTTGCTTGCGAGCGTCCGAGAAAACAGAGCCAACCTGATCATCGTCGACCTGCATTCGCAAAAGATCGATCCTATCGCGCTGGCGACGGCGTTGAAATCCGACCCCGAACTACAGGGAATTGAGCTGCTGGGGTTTTTCTCGCACGTGCAGACTGATCTGATGCGCGAAGCCACGGAGGCTGGTTACGATCGGGTTATACCGCGTTCGGCCTTCTCAAAGGATCTCGCCAGCATTCTGACCGGATAGCTCACTAGTTTTCACTTCGTTAGGAGTGAGATGTTTATAGACCGGACACGATGAGATCCCCTTGCGCCGTTCGTTTGGGCGGAATAAATGCTAGAGGAGTACCTGCCAAGTTGAGTTCCGCCCCTCCGAACGGCGCCGTCGGTTGGGTGGTCAATCAGTGCTATAGACATCTCACTCCCTAACGGGGTGAAACCCGGCAAGGTTTAGAACTACTTGTAGCCAGTTTGCTTCCTATCTGTGAATGTGGGGATACTCCGAGCGGGTCAGCTCACCGGCGCCGGTGCGATCACCTCATGAATCGATCGCACCTCGCTTACCAACTGTTCATACTGTTCCAGCGTCAGCGCTTGAGCGCCATCGGATAGCGCGTGGTCGGGCTGGTCGTGAACTTCAACGATCAGACCGTCCGCTCCCACGGCCACAGCAGCGCGCGCAAGCGGCGTAACCATGAAATTCTTTCCGGTACCGTGTGAGGGATCGACAATCACGGGCAGATGAGAAATGCGTCTCACAGCTGGTATCGCGGCCAGGTCGAGAGTATTGCGCGTGTGCTGAGCGAAGGTACGGATGCCGCGTTCGCAAAGAATAACCTGGTAATTACCTTCAGCCATGATGTACTCGGCGGCCAGCAACCATTCGTCGAGAGTGGCCGAAAGTCCGCGTTTCAGCAAGACAGGCAAAGACGAGCGTCCCGCGCGACGCAGCAGTGAGAAGTTTTGCATGCTGCGTGCTCCGATCTGAATGACGTCAGCATAGCGCTCAACAAGATCGACGCCCGCTTCATCCAAAGCTTCGGTTACGATCTTGAGACCGTAGGCTTCACGAATGTCCGCAAGAATCTTCAACCCCTCCTCGCCCAGTCCCTGAAACGCGTAAGGCGAAGTCCTTGGTTTATATGCTCCGCCGCGAAAGAACCGTGCACCACTGCGTCGTACGGCCTCGGCGACGGCAAAGGCCTGATTTCGGCTCTCAACCGCGCATGGCCCGGCAATAATCGCTAGCTCGTCTCCGCCGATGGTTGCGTCTCCAACGCGGACGATGGTCTTCTCCGGTCGGAGATCCAGCGTTATCAGTTTGTAAGGCTTGCTAACGCGAATTGCTTCGGCGACGCCGGGAAGCGTTTCGAAGTGAGAAGGATCGACGGATCCCTGGTTGCCGGTAATGCCGATGGCCGTGCGGGTGGCTCCTGGCATTGGATGAGGCTTGTAACCCAGCTCCTCGATTACACGCAACACAGCGTTAATCTGTGGGTCGGTCGCGTCCGCTTTCATAACTATTAGCATGACTTCTTTTATACTCTCAGCTTTTGTTAATTGTACAGTTTTAGTGAGCCCCAAAAGGTCAATTCAAGCCGGGCATATTTGCAGGTTGGGAAGGGTGGCTTGCCCCCGCTGCAGTGGCACAGACTTTAGTCAGTGTTCTCAAGCCGGTCTGGTTCTGTCAATGATGAAGGCAAGTCAACCCGCAACACAGACTAAAGTCTATGCCACTACATCCTCTCCGGGACAGTTATTCCCAGTGTCGCGAGCGCTGATGTCAACTGGCGTCGCGCGATGTCAGCCGCGGTTATCAACACTGCCTTCTTCGTCAGGTCCTCTTCGGCGATGATTCGGTGCCGGTGATAGAAAAGGTTGAACGCCCGCGCCAGGTTAAAAGTGTACTTTGCCAGATTTGCCGGCTCCGCCGATGCCGCACACTGAGCGACAACCTCGTCAAACCTCTCCGCCAGCATTACCAGTGACCAAATTTCCGTGCCCGCTTCGCCGCTTAGAGCTTGAGCTACCTGCTCGCGAATCTCAGCATTACCTCCTGCGCCCTCAATGAGTTTCTCAGCAGCCAGGTGCGACGCACGGTCAAGTTTCCGAAAGATAGAATTCGCACGCACGGCCGCGTACTGGCAGTACGGACCGGTCTCCCCTTCGAATGAAAGCGCTTCTTTGAAATCAAACGCGATGACGGAGTTGCGCGTAAACTTCAAGAGGAAATAACGCAACGCGCCCACTGCAATCTCGTTAGCTGTAGCCGCTTTTTCCTCCGCCGTAAGATCCGGATGGCGAGCCTCGACCTCGCGCAACGCGTCAGACTCAAGGCGGTCAATCAGGTCATCGGCCTTAACGCCCAGGCCCTTGCGCCCACTCATCTCGATATAAGGCTTGGCGCGATCTTCATTGCTCAGCTCAATACCCAACTCAGCGCATGCACTTGGCGACAATGCCACCATCTCATACGCCAGATGCACGCTCGCGCTTCGACCTAACTCAGGAACCAGCGCGGCAACCCCGCGGGCCACGATCTCCTGCGGATACGATTGGCGCGAGTCAATAACGTTGTAGACAGTAACGCCACCGCCGAAATTCGGGCGTGGCACCTCCGGTAGTACCTTCGAATTCGGCTCGGTGGTCGTTACCCACGCCACGTGTCCGTCAGGATATTTGCGGAAAGGCTTGTAGTTGAAATCAAGACCCAGATGCCCCAGCTTCCAAAGTTGGTAGGCTATGTCTTTGCCGGTGTAAGTCACCGTTCCGTTTGAACGCACGATGATCTTGTCCGCCTCGTGCTCGTCTGTGCCGGTGTGTGATTCAAAAGGCATTACCCAGCAGCCTTTGTGCTTACCCTCCGTTTCCAAACGAATCACGCCGGAGCTTTTCATCAGCTGGAAGGCTCTATCCCAGAAGTGCAGGTGCAGGATTTCTGACTCACGCGCGAGCAAGTCGTAACGAATCCCCAGACGTTCCATCGTGTCGAGAATACATTCAACGTTTCTGGTGGCGACGTAGTCGGCGAGTTCAGCCGTGGGATTGTTTCCTTCTTCGAGGGCGTGAAGGATGTCCGTCCGTAGTTTCAGCTTGTCCGGGTTTGGTTGTCCGTTGGGATCACCATCGCGATAAAACAAGCCGACCCTGGTATAGAGGTCCCAGCAGTAGTAATCAAACGGACGATCCTCGGGAAGTGAGCGATCGAGGTTCTTGATCTCATCGAGCGTCATCTGTTCGATGTGTGTGAAGCCCAAGACCACATCCGCGACCTGAACGCCGGTGTTGTCGATGTAATTCTGGACCTCCACGTCATTGCCTGCAGCTTTGAGAATCCGCACGAAGGTGTCGCCGAGCACTGCGTTGCGGACGTGACCTATATGCGCGGCTTTATTGGGATTGATACTGGTGTGCTCGACCATTTGTTTAGGTCGACTCGCGTCAGATTCACTTGTCGCTTCAATTGCTGGAGGCGATACCGCCGCGAAGACGGATAGCAGTTTGGCCCGGTCAAAGAAGATGTTTAAATAGCCCGCACCGGCTACTTCGATCCGAGATATTTCTTCGTCTGCCGAGAGCTTCTCTTTCAACTGCTCCGCGATGGCCCGCGGCGCGACCTTGGTGCCGGTGCTTTGTTTGATCAGTTTGGCTAGTTCAAAGGAAACGGGGAAAGCCAGATCGCCTAACTCAGGTTTCGGCGGAGTCTCAGCGCTGATTTGTTGTAACAACACGCCGAACAACTCCTGCGCAGTTTCCTGTAGTCGCTGTTTTATTCTGTTCTGAAGTTCAATCAGGGTCACTGGTGCTATCGCTGCCTCAAATGAAGGTATCGCAAAAGCGGAGAGTATAACTTAGAGTCCGATCTCGCGCTAACAGCAAGCGTGTGTGATGATCTAAGTCTCGCCACCAGCGCCGACCAGGCGGAAATGCGGCAAGTCATGAGGCTGGGTCAAAACTCGTCTCAACTCATCAGAACCGTTTGCGGTAGCCAATGGATCTCAGCACTCAAGTTGGAAGAACAACGTCCAACACAACGGTGCCAGCATCCGCTTGGCTAGCACGGCCGGGGCCTTTGAGTTGGCTCCTCCTCGGGTGAGTCAACTCAACTCACAGAACCGTTTGCGGTAGCCAATGGATCTCAGCACTCAAATTGGAAGAACAACGTCCAACGCAACAGTGCCAGCATCCGCTTGGCTAGCACGAGCCCGGGCTTTGAGTGAGTCCCGCTCGTGTTGAATGGCCGGTTCCATTGGCTACCGCAAACGGTTCTGTGTTGAATTTGCGCCGTCACCATCATCGCATGGATGCTGCCACTCACCTGAATATGACCTAGGAGGTTGAATGCGGCATCCATTGGCTAGCGCAAACGGTTCTGTGTCGAATTTGCGGATCGTGGTCATCGCGTTGCTTCACTTTTGGCTAACCTCCTTGACACTTTTCGCCTGCGCTCTGTTACCATCGAGCCATCCATGCAATCTGTGACAGAGCCATCGATTTCGGATGAATTGCGCCAGCGGTACTTGAGCGCCAGTCGTGTCCTGGTGTTAACGGGTGCAGGAGTGTCCGCGGAATCAGGAGTACCAACGTTTCGTGGCGGCGGCAATAGTTCCGTGTGGAAGGGAATGCCTTTTGACGTGATCTCTTCAGCGCGGATGGTTGAGCGGAATTTGCCGGCTGTTTGGGAATGGTTTGATTACCGTCGCGATCTCTTGCAAGGGCTGAGTCCGAATCGTGCGCATCACGAAATTGCTAAGTGGCAGGATCACTTCTCAGAGTTTACGCTGGTAACCCAGAACGTTGATGGCTTGCACCAGAGGGCAGGTTCGCGCGACGTGATTGAACTGCATGGCAGCATATGGCGTGTGCGATGTACCGTTTGCCACGCGCGATTCGAGATCCACCCGGCCCAGCCACGTGTTGAAGCATGCCCTGACTGTAGTGAGCCGGTGCGGCCCGATGTGGTGTTGTTTGGAGAGATACTTCCGGCAGGTGCTTTTGAACGAGCCGCAGCGGCGGCCGCGGAATGTGAACTCTGCTTTGTAATAGGAACGTCAGCTCTTGTGTACCCTGCGGCGGGTCTGCCGGAGATCGCGCATGCCGCAGGGGCGTTCGTTTGCGAGGTGAATCCGGAAAGAACACCGCTTTCGGATCTGTGTGACGTGTCGTTGATGGGAAAGGCGGGAGAAGTGTTGACGCTGTTTTCAAGGCTAAGGTCAGAAACTGTGTGAGAAATCCAAAGGACCATGGGGA
>JAMQPH010000033.1 GCA_023717605.1 Pyrinomonadaceae bacterium | reverse complement strand
AAACCACTGACCGACAGAACGGAAGTCCATCCCACCGATCCATCTCGGCCGCAGTCGTACTACGAGATCAAATGCGTCGGGCCGGACGAGCAAGTGATCGACGTTTCCAATGTTGGTTGGGTAGGAGCCGATTGAGACGGTCGCCTGCTGAGGACAATGGGGCATCACCTACATCAATCCGAAAGACGACCCAAGGAAGAAGTGGAAGTTTCGTCTGTTGCGAATCTGGTAGTGGAATCTTCTTGACAGCCCTTCGCCATGTGCTCCTTACGTCGGTAAACCCGCAGACGACTAGGGCGCTGTGTACTACTTGGATAGAGGCAGTTTTCTTAAAAGCTTGGCGAAGTCCGCTTTGCTCATCTTGCCAGACGCGATTCGAAACATGGCATTTGTCAGCCGGCCTCTTGGATCCAGGATACTGACGCCATTGAGTTCAAGAAAGACCAGCGCGGCGGCAAGTGCCGTCCGTTTGTTGCCATCGATGAAGGGGTGATTTTGACAGATGTGATAGGAGTAGGCAGCAGCCATTTCATAGTGATCCGCATGCAGCCACTCACCCGAAAAGGAGGCTTCCGGTTGGGCAAGCGCTGATTCTAACAATCCCAAATCTCGAACGCCTGCCTGACCTCCGTAGCGATGAAGTTGATCGGCATGGATTTGGATCACTTCGGCAAGGGTCAGGAAAAGCGCATCCGCCACAGAAAAAGTTACTCGGCTAAGGCCTTGAGTGTCTTGCCGTGCCGGCGGTTTACGGCTTCGAGGGCGGAGCGGAATCGCTGCTCCCGCCGTGCGCTGTGAACCGGAGAGATGATCAAGTTCTGCCCGTCCGTGGCAATCTCCAGGGGCGTGTCCATCGTAATCTTCAAAAGGTCGAGCACCGGCTTATCGATGATCAGGGCAGCGCTGTTGCCATGTTGGGTTAATCGTTTAACCATAACAAATCTCCATCGTAGTACAATGTAGATCCATTGTATCAGCACAGTGGGCGAGGTCAAGGCCATTGAAATGCCATTCAATGGATCCTTGAGTCTAATACGGTTGCTTGACAGCCCATCGCGCTGTGATATTTGTGCGCTCGTAACCAGCCTCCCCCATCATTGAGAGGGCTTCCAGTGTGACCTGAGGCAAACCGGAGGAACGACCGTTCCTCGGAGGGGGATATGAACAGGAGAGTTCAAAGCCAGCCGCTCCGGAATTAATAGCCAGGGTGTGCTGGCTTCTTTGTTTTTTTTCGATTCCGGTTGGCCTTCGAAAAAATCGACGCCCAAGGGTGAATCTTTTTGGGTACACACGGTGTCTACAAAGTTACCCTCCTCTTTTCCTTTGGAACAGCCACTGCGGGTTGCCCAAGAGAGATTCCTCCACAATTCAATGCATTGGATTGCTCTGCCAGAGAGTCCCGTTATGGCATCGCTATTGCGCAATCAGGTGCACGTGCAAACATTTCGTTTTTCCGTGTCGCTCACAACCAAATAAATTAACAGGAGGTGCTTTATGCCAAAGGGGGTTATTTTAGTAGATTGGACAGACCAAGGCCGGCGGGCAATCAAAGACTCGCCCGATCGAGCCGAGGCGGCCAAAGCCGAGGCGACGAAACTAGGTATTCAGGTCAAAGACATTTTCTATACGCCAGGCGGACCGCATGATGCTGCAATTGTCATCGAAGCGGAAGGCCCCGAGCCGATCAACAAGTTTATGGCGAGCGTCCAGGCGTTAGGCAACGTGAAAATGAAACTTATCCACGCTTTCTCAATCGAGGAGATGCGCAAGATGGTTTAATCACTCAGCACTAGAACGGCAGTCAATAATAGAAACTAGATTTACTTCCAAAGACGTCAAGGGCAAGAAAACAAAAACGAACTTGTAGGGGCGGGTCTCCGACCCGCCCTCTTCGCTCTAACTGGGATAGGTATCAACGATGGCTACAAAGTCGATCACTCCGGGGGACACCGGCATAAACTGGGAATCCCAAGAGGTTGCCGAACGCAGGAATCGTGGGCGGGCGCGCCGTGTCGAGCTTCAAGGGCCGGCAACTGAACTGCTGCTTGACCTGGCCGAGGTTCGGACCGGCAGCCAGGTACTCGACGTGGCGGACGGCACGGGGGATCAAACTTTGATGGCGGCTCAGCGCGTTGGACCGACCGGCTACGTATTGGCCACCGACATTTCTGCCAGCATGCTCAAGCTGGCGGCCGATGCGGTGCGAGAGGCTGGTCTTACCAACGTCGAGACGCGCGTCATGGACGCGGAGAACCTTGATCTCGCCGCGGACTCCTTCGACGCGGCCATATGCCAATTAGGCCTGTTTCTGTTCTCCAATCCAGCGAAGGTGCTGCGCGCAATGCGCCGAGTGGTTCGGCCAGGGGGAAAAGTTGCGGCGCTGGTGTTCTCGACGGCGGAAAAGAATCCGTATCAAGGCATCACTTTAGGCGTCGCTCGCCGTTTTGGAAGCGCACCGCTGCCGCTGTTCTCCCTCGGTGAAACCGACGTGCTCGAGAATACCTTCGGAGAGAGCGGCTTGCG
>JAMQPH010000030.1 GCA_023717605.1 Pyrinomonadaceae bacterium | reverse complement strand
ACTGACTACTGGTTATCAGCCGCAAGCCATCCAACGAAAGGAGCGAGCCTCATGAGTACAACCACCGTAACTCAGAAGCCAACCAAACCGCGCACTTTGGTGGACATGAATTGGGATCCGATCACGCGCATCGTTGGGAGTTTGGGTATCTACACCAAAATTGATTTTGCCAATCGCGAGGTGGCGGAGTGTTACTCGACATCTTCAATATTTCGCGGCTATAGCATTTTCATGAAAGGCAAGGATCCGCGTGACGCTCACTTCATCACAAGTCGAATCTGCGGTATTTGCGGAGACAACCACGCCACTTGCGCTACCTACGCACAAAACATGGCTTTCGGCGTGAGACCACCCGCGATGGCCGAGTGGATCGTTAACCTCGGCGAAGCTGCCGAGTACATGTTCGATCACAACATCTTCCAGGACAATTTGGTCGGTGTTGATTTTTGCGAGCAGATGGTCAAGGAAACAAACCCAAGTGTTTGGGAGAAGGCCAAAACGACTGAGGCTTCACATGCCGCCGACCACGGTTTCCGCACTATCGCGGATATCATGACGGCTTTGAATCCCTTCAGCGGTGAATTTTACCGCGAGACGTTGCACGTCAGTCGCTACACGCGGGAAATGTTTTGCTTGATGGAAGGCCGACATGTTCATCCGTCGACTCTCTATCCTGGTGGCGTTGGCACAGTGCCCACCGTTCAACTCTTCACTGACTATATTGTTAGGCTAATGAGGTATTGCGAGTTCATGAAGAAGGTCGTCCCACTCCATGATGATCTTTTCGACTTTATTTACGATGCATTGCCCGGATATGAAAAGGTAGGTCAGCGGCGCATCCTGTTGGGCTGCTGGGGATCTTTTAACGACCCGAATGTCTGCGACTACACCTACAAAAACATGAACGAGTGGGGCAATGCGATGTACGTCACACCGGGCGTGGTTGTTGACGGTAAACTGGTGACCACCAACCTGGTCGACATAAATCTCGGTATACGCATTCTGCTCGGCAGTTCGTATTACGACGATTGGGAAAACGCTGAAACGTTTGTGAAGGCTGATCCGCTGGGCAATCCGGTCGATCGTCGACATCCATGGAATCAAACAACCATTCCGCGGCCCCAGAAACGTGACTTCGAGAACAATTACACCTGGGTAATGTCTCCGCGTTGGTACCACGAAAACGAGCCCGGCGATAAAAAGTATCTAGCACTCGACACCGGCGGCGGTCCAATTGCACGCTTCTGGGCGACGGCGCTCGCAGGCAAAGTAGACATTGGCTACCTTAAAGCAACGGGTCACAGTGTGAAGATCTATTTGCCAAAGACAGCCATGAAGCCCGAGGTGGAGTTTGAATGGAAAATCCCGATGTGGAGCAACGCCATCGAACGCGATCGGGCCCGCACGTATTTCCAGGCGTACGCGGCCGCCGCGGCTCTTCACTTTGCGGAGCAGGCACTCGCCGAGCTGCACGCGGGACGAACGAAGACCTGGTCAGAATTTAAGGTGCCCAGCGAAGCTATCGGTTGCGGTTTCCACGAAGCCGTTCGCGGTGTGCTGTCGCATCACGTGGTGATTCGCGATGGCAAGATCGCAAATTACCACCCCTATCCACCGACGCCCTGGAACGCGAACCCGCGAGACATCTACGGCACTCCAGGCCCCTACGAGGATGCGGTGCAAAACACACCTATCTTTGAAGAGAACGGACCTAAGAATTTTAAGGGCATCGACATCATGCGGGCTGTGCGAAGTTTCGATCCGTGCCTGCCCTGCGGCGTTCATATGTATTTAGGCAATGGCAAGGTGTTGGAGACACAGCATTCACCAATGTTTGGAATGGTGAAATAAGAAATCGAGCCGCGGATTTGCGCGGATGAACGCGGATCAGGACAGGAAAAATCTGGAAGGTAAGATCTATTTTTTCAGATTAGCGGAATCCGCGTTCGTCCGCGGCTAAATGTTTCCTGGGAACGTTGCCAGAATATCCGGGGGGTAAGTATTGCCGCAATCGATGGAATAAATCGAAGGGCTCATCCGGAAGATAGAAGCCTTGCCTGACCCTGAGGTTCGGGCAACTGCCGTCGCGTTGGTGCAGGCGCTGATGGAGTTTCATGGCGCCGGCATCGAACGGATGATGGAGATCGTTGCTGAGTCTGGAGAGTCAGGCAATGCCATCTTTGATAGTTTCGCGGCAGACAATCTGGTTGGGAGTCTGCTGCTGCTCTACGGACAGCATCCTCTCCCTATTGAGACTCGTGTGACGCAAGCCCTCGACAAAGTGAGACCCTACCTCGACTCGCATGGGGGCAATGTAGAGTTGTTGGGGATCACAGACGGAGTAGTCAGGCTGCGAATGCAGGGAAGTTGCAAGAGTTGTCCTTCATCAGCGATGACCCTCAAACTCGCTATCGAGGAAGCGATCTATGCGGCGGCGCCGGATGTGGTAGCCATTGATGCCGAGGGTGGTACAGAGCAACCATCTGCCACCGGATTCGTCCAGATAGGGAAGTCCCTAGGCAATGTCAAACACGGCAATGGCAATGGCAGCTCCGGACAACCGAGCAATCGCGACGCTATTGGTAAAGCTGGCGGCTGGGAAGAGGTGGCTGAACTTGCATCGCTAGGGCACAGCACAGTTCAAATGAAAGAAGTTGGCGGACGCTCGATTCTGTTCTGCCGGTTTGGGGAGTCGTTTTATGCCTACGGTAACACCTGTCCCGGATGCAATCAGTCATTGAAGGGCGCCCATCTTGAGCTAACCAATTTGATCTGCCCCCACTGCAAACAACAATACGACGTGATCCGCGCGGGTCGCGGATTGGATCAGCCGGACCTCCACCTTGAGCCGTTCCCGTTGCTATTCGAGCAGGGCATGGCGAAGGTGGCTTTGCCCTAGGGAATTTCGAATTTCGGATTGCGAATTTCGGATTTAATGAAGGGTTTGGCCCAAGCGCTTGTTTACGGCGAAACGTCCTCCGCCGAAGAGAATTGATATGTCGTATAGCTCTGACAAGGACGGCTCCGAAATCCGAAATCCGAAATTCGAAATTCGAAATTCCGACACTCCGTTTGCTGTGCTACGACGGTTCGTGCGCCAGCGAACCGTCGTCGAGCGCTGTGAGATGTGTAGTGCGGAGTTAGCAACCGAGCACGAGCATTTGGTTGAACCTTCTACTCGGCAAATGCTCTGTGCTTGCCAAGCGTGCTCCATTCTTTTTAGCGGTAAAGCAAACACTAAGTACCGGCGTGTGCCTCGACGCATACGCTACCTTTCGAATTTTCAGTTGACGGACGCGCAATGGGATAGCTTGCTGATTCCGATTAACATGGCTTTCTTTTTTCGTTGCAGCGTGACGGGAAAGGTAACAGTGCTTTATCCGAGTCCGGCGGGGGCTACCGAGTCGCTGCTCGATTTCGAATCCTGGAATGAAATCCTGAGCGGAAACCCAGTGTTACAGGAGATGGAATCCGATACTGAGGCACTGCTGGTAAACCGTGTACGCGGAGCGTCGGAGTATTACCTGCTGCCGATTGACGAATGCTACAAGTTGGTCGGCCTCATTCGCACACATTGGCACGGACTGTCCGGCGGCACGCAGATGTGGGAAGCGATTGGTAGTTTTTTCGCTGAGCTGAAGGAGAAAGCTGTCGACACTGGTGTTGAGGCTTACGCAACTGCTCAGGAAGCGAGCAGGTTGTAGCTCCTACGGAGCCCACAGCAAGCTGGTGGGAAAGTAGCTTTATTTCGGGCTTACATAGAAAACTCCATGCCTGACCTAAATTTTCAAATTGAAGGAGCCGAGGCGGTTCCGTATTCGGCGGCGCCGCTGCTGGCGTTCAAGCTGCGCCTTTCAAATGCCGAGGCAGGAGAATTGATCCAGTCGATCGCCCTGCGTTGCCAGATTCAGATCGAATCCACGCATCGCAAATATGGAGCGCAGGAACAGGAGCGGCTGCTGGATCTATTCGGCGCCCCGGAGCGCTGGAGCCGAACTCTGCGCCCGATGTTGTGGACCCACGCGAACGTCATGGTGCCGCCGTTTAAAGAAAGCACTGTTGTTGATCTTCCGGTGCCGTGCACTTTCGACTTCAATGTGGCTGCGACCAAGTATTTCGCCGCACTAACAGAAGGGGACGTTCCACTTAACCTGATGTTCAGCGGGTCGATTTTTTATGAACCCACCACCGCCGGTTTACAGGTTGAGCAGATTCCGTGGGACAGAGAAGCGAAGTATCGACTGCCGGTGACGGTCTGGCGGGAAATGATGGACCTCTACTATCCAAACAGCGCCTGGCTCTGTCTGCGTCGAGACGTCTTTGAGAAGTTGTCGCGGTACAAAATGGATCGAGGAATTCCGACTTGGGAGCAAGCGTTGGAGAGCATTATTCCCGCTCCTGAAAAACCTGAGCATCGCGCCGGAGAGGAAATAGCCATCGAGGGAAGTTTGCCGTCGTGACTACAAGCCTTGTCGAGAAGATTGCTGACGCCGTGCTCTACGAAGGGTACATTCTGTATCCGTATCGGCCGTCGGCAGTAAAGAACCAGCAGCGCTGGAATTTCGGCGCACTTTGTCCGCAGTCCTACAGTGAGGCGCAGGCAGGCACCGAAGCGTGGACGATGCAGACAGAGTGTCTCATTCAGGCCAGCTCGAATGCTACGTTGGACGCTAAGGTTCGATTCCTCCATCTGGTGACGCGAACGGTGGGTCGAAGGATTGCCGATTGCCAATTGCCAATTGCCGATTGCGGTCATCATGAGATCAACTCTTCAAATTCAACATCTCATTTTTCACCTGTCCCTTCGCTTGAGATTAACGGAAAGCTTTTTCAATCATGGCAGGAAGCTGTTGAGCGAGAACTTCGGTTGTCCGATCTCAAACCAGGTGAACCCGGGGCTCTGTCATGCCGCCAAACGTTTTCCTTTCCGCAGAGCGAGACAGTCGAACCGCTACGCGATGACGACAACGGAGAAACAGTGGGTATCATCGTTCGCAGCCAGCAAGCGATCGAAGGTGCCATAGAATTTCGGATTTCGGATTTCGGGTTTCGGATTGATCACTCTGCGTCAGAGCCTTCAAATCCGAACTCCGAAATCCGAAATCTGAAATTCAGCCAGCCTCTGAAGATCACTGTAAGAATCCTCAACCAGACGCCGCTCGAAAATGCAAGCCAACGCAGTCGTGATGAAGCGTTGATGCGATCGTTTGTTTCCACCCACACGATTCTAAACGTGCGCGGAGGTGAATTCATTTCGCTGCTGGATCCGCCCGAGTCGCTGCGGAGGGCCGCCGCCGGATGCAGCAACGTTGGAACATATCCTGTGTTGGCCGGAGAGGAGGCATCGCGTGATTGCATGCTCTCGTCGCCGATTATCCTTTATGACTATCCACAAATCGCGCCGGAAAGCGCCGGCAACCTTTTTGATGGCACGGAGATAGACGAGATTCTGACTCTGCGCATCATGACCCTGACCGACGAAGAGAAGCGCGAAATGTGTAGTGCTGATGAGCGCGCGCGCCAAATACTGGAACGTACTCAGTCCATGCCGGCGGAGCAGTTGATGAAGATGCATGGTGCGATGAAAGGCGTAAATCGTAAATCGTGAATCGTAAATCGATAATGTAATGAGTTGCACTCGTCGACTTGAAACTTTTGTACGAGCTGAGCGGCGATGCAACCACGATTCACGATTCACGATTGACGATTTACGAGTGACTCATGAATGAATGGGAATGGCAACTGCTGGAAGAGAAGACATCATTGGACCGCGTCCGTGTCTGCGGTCCTGCTGGGGAAATTGAAGTCAAGCAGGGCGATCGCATTCGACTAAAGCCGCGCGTGGGTGGTGACATTTTTGACCTGGCGCTTTCAGGCAAGGTCGCCGTGGTCGAGGCAATCGAGCAGGACTACGAAGGCAAAACGCATCTTGCAGTCGTACTGGACGATGATCCCGGCCGTGACTTAGGCATGCTGCGTCAGCCTGGACATCGCTTTTTCTTCTCTCCGGAAGAGGTCGAGCCCCTGGGCGGGAAATCGTGAATCGTAAATCGTGATGAAACAAGCTTGACAGCCGTCTGACTGAAAACTTTTGCACGCGCGGTGGTGATTCACATCGATTCACGATTCACGATTCACGATTCACGAATTACGGTTTTGTTATGACGCAGCCAAGCATACTGGTCGCCGGCATAGGCAATATTTTCCTAGGCGATGACGCGTTTGGATGTGAAGTCGTGAAACGCCTGAGCGAGCGCCCCTGGCCCGACAACGTGAGGGTTGTTGACTTTGGTATTCGCGGGTTCGATCTCGCTTACGCGCTTCTTGACGGCTACGACGTAACCATTTTTGTTGATGCGACTCCGCGTGGCGAGGAACCGGGAACGCTTTACACGATTGAGCCGGAAGTGGATGAAATCGAGAGCATTGATGGGCAGAGCGCGATGGTGGAGACGCACGGAATGAACCCCATGAAGGTTCTCAGCATGGTGAAATCAATGGGCGGTCAGTTTAAGAAGATCCTTCTGGTGGGTTGCGAGCCTGCAACATTCGGCCCGGAGGAAGGCCAGATGGGGTTGAGCGAGCCAGTCGAATCGGCTGTCGACCAGGCAGTGGCCGTAGTCGAGTCGCTCGTCCAGAAAGTTTGTGATGGGGCGCTGTCACAGCCGGTTTAAGAATAGTTACAAAAACAGTACAGATGAGGAGATGGTCATGGCAAACAATGGTTCAGACGAATCGAAAGACATGTTGTATCTAGTCGGTGGCTTTGCACTCCTGGTGGCTGGCGCCGGTTTGATCATGGCGCACCCGGAAATCCGGAAGCAGATGCGCGCCGGCCTCGATAGAGTGCTCCCAGGTGTTCAGGATAATTTCAACCTTGGTCTAACAACGGTTGTCCCTGACTTGCAGCGGTATATGAAGATCAGATCAATGTGATGACCGATGCTAAACCAGACGTCGTCCAATATCCTTTGGTCGCCGATCAGAGCACGTTCGGCGTACAGGCGTTCGCGGAGGGATTGCTCTCCGCGTTCGCACACGATCCAGTGTTCGCGATCCGAGACTTCACCGGTCAAGCGCAATTCGTGCCCGGCAGCTTTGAATCTGCGTTTCTGAAAATAGTGATTAAGGCCGACTCGATCGTCTTAACTGATGGGGTCAAAGAGAAAGACCGCCTGGAGATTTTGCAAACAATGCGCGAGCAAGTGGTCGAGATTGCGAAATACCCCGAGATTGTTTTTGCGAGTACTAATATTTCGGTAACCAGGTTGGGGGAAGGACGTTACCGTGCCAGGGTCATCGGAGATCTGACGTTTCATGGCGTGACTCAGAAAAATCTTTGGATTACACCTGAGGTCACCATGGGTGGAGATAGTTTAAGAGCCAAGGGAGACTTTTCCCTGAAGCAATCCGAATTTGGGATCAAGCCTTTCTCGGCTGCGGGCGGCACTATCAAGCTCAAGAATGAACTGAAATTCTCATTCGACATCGTGGCGCAGAAAGAAGGATGAGCAGTTTGGAGTTCAACCTTTAAGTTGCCGGTTCCGAACGCGCAAGCTAAAGCTTGAAACTCTAAACTTCCTGATTGATTGTATGCATGAGCTTTCCATAGCAATGAGCATTGTTGACGGGGCTTCCCAGGAGGCCTTGAACCGGGGAGGTGCTCAAGTTCACGCTGTCCATCTCAAACTCGGTGCGCTCTCGGGTGTGATGAAAGATGCGCTGCTTTTCTCTTACGGTCTCGCCTGCGAAGGTACCTTGTTGGAAGGCTCTGAATTGGTGATCGAGGATGTGCCGGTCGTGGTGTATTGCAACACCTGCGAAGCAGAAAAAACGTTGGATTCAATTCAGCGCTTCTGTTGTCCAACATGCGGAACTTTGACTGCCGATTTGGTCAGTGGAAAACAACTAGAGTTAGTGGCAATCGAGATCGGAGACGGCCCCGACGACATTGAAACGAGAATGGAAACCAGTCAGCTTGAAGGGGTTTCACTATGAGCTCACCGACGCGCCTCGTCGAAGTCAGGCAAAACGTGCTGAAACAGAACGATCTGCTCGCTCGTTCACTTCGACTTCGATTCGAAGCTGCTGGAGTATTTGTGATTAGCCTTGTTTCGAGTCCGGGAGCCGGCAAGACTACGCTTCTGGAGAAGACGCTCACGCGATTGCGTGAGAACCGATGTCGAGTAGCCGCGCTCGTCGGAGATCTGGCTACTGAGAATGACGCGGCGCGTTTGGCCCGCAGTCAGGCTCCGGTTAAGCAGATTATCACAGGCACGGTTTGCCATCTCGACGCTGATATGGTTCAGCGATCACTGGATGATTGGAGTCTTTATGATTTGGATTGTCTCTTCATCGAGAATGTAGGCAACCTGGTTTGTCCTTCCAGCTACGATCTTGGTGAAAACCTGCGGATAGTATTGATGTCGGTAACTGAGGGCGAGGACAAGCCTCTAAAATATCCAACTATCTTCAACACGGCGGACGTTGCCGTAATCACAAAAATGGATCTTGCTAAGGCGGTCGAGTTTGATTTGCCGGGTGCGCACCAGAGCATTCAATCCGTAAGGCCCGGCATGGACGTGCTTCAGCTTTCGGCCAAGACAGGCGCGGGGCTTGACGGGTATCTACGCTTCCTGGAGGAGCGGATCGAAAGCAGAGTCGCTGTCGGAATCAAATGAAATGTTCTTTCCCGAAGCTATGGTTACTCGATCTGAAATACTGGTACGGGGCATGGTGCAAGGCGTAGGCTTCCGGCCTTTTGTTTATAGCCAGGCCAGCCGCCATGACCTACGTGGAAGGGTGCGCAATAACACAATCGGAGTTTGGATTGAGGTCGAGGGAAACCACGACGACATCGAAAACTTTGTTAGCGACCTCAGATCAAATGCGCCGCCGCTTTCGACCGTTGAGTCCCTTGAATGCAATCACAATCTGGCGCCTGCCGATTATTCAGATTTTGTCATTCTGGAGAGTGCTAACGAGGGTGAGCAGTTTGTTCCTATTTCAGCGGACGTCGGCACTTGCGGCGACTGTCTCAGAGAGTTGTTTGACCCTCAAGATCGGCGATATCAGTATCCTTTCATAAACTGCACCAGCTGCGGCCCGCGATTTACGATCATCCAAGACATTCCCTACGATCGCGCCCGGACGACTATGCGCGACTTTGAGATGTGCGCTGCATGCCGCGCTGAGTACGAAGATCCTTTCGACCGGCGCTTTCATGCTGAGCCAACAGCCTGCGCTGTTTGTGGCCCACAACTTTATCTTCTGAATGCAGATGGTCTTGAAGTCGGGCGTGACACAGGCGCCGAGACTGAAATCATTGATCGCGTCCGAGATCTTCTCTTGAAGGGGCGAATTATCGCCATCAAGGGCATTGGTGGATTTCATCTGGCCTGCGATGCGCTTTCTCAGGAAGCTGTTGCGGAGCTACGAACGAGGAAATACAGAGAAGACAAACCATTCGCGATGATGGCGGACTCAGTCAACATAGTCAGACAGCACTGTTTTGTATCGCGCGCCGAAAGCCAATTGTTGCAGTCTGAGCGGCGACCCGTTCTGTTACTGGAGAAAAAGCCGGATTCAACTATCCCGTCAGCCGTGGCACCTGGAGTTAACGCGTTGGGATTCATGTTGCCGTACACGCCGCTACACCATCTGCTGTTAAGAAATCTCGATCGGCCCCTGGTAATGACCAGCGGCAATGTCTCCAGTGAACCAATCTGCTATGAGAACGCCGAGGCGACCAAACGCCTCCACAAAATTGCTGATTACTTCGTGTTCCATGACAGACGGATTCACATGCGTACGGACGATTCAGTTGTGCGCGTTTATGACAACCGGGAGATGATTCTTCGCCGTTCGCGCGGTTATGCACCCGCTCCGATAAAAACAGCATTCAAGTTTGAGCGACAGTTGTTGGCGTGTGGCGCAGAATTGAAGAGCACCTTTTGCTTAACTCGCGACAATTACGCCTTTGTCAGCCACCACGTTGGTGATTTGGAAAATCTGGAAACCCTGGGATCGTTTGTTGAAGGGATCACCCACTTTAAACGTCTCTTTCATCTCGAACCTGAAGTGGTCGCCTATGACCTTCATCCTGAGTACCTGTCGACAAAGTACGCGCTCTCTCAGAGCGAAAGTCTTACTAAGGTTGCTGTTCAACATCATCATGCGCACATCGCGAGCTGCATGGTCGACAACCAAATCGAAGGGGAAGTGATCGGCGTCGCAATGGATGGGCTTGGCTTTGGCACGGACGGCCGGATGTGGGGCGGCGAGTTCTTCGTTGCTGATTTTGCGGCAGCCGAGCGGATTGCTCATCTGGCTTATGTCCCAATGCCGGGTGGTGCAAACGCAATACGCCAGCCCTGGCGCATGGCGGCAGTTTACTTACAGCAAGCGTTTGGTGACGAGTTTTTGGAACTCAATCTGCCTTGCGTCAAGGGTATGGAACGTCGCGGCTGGCCCACGCTGAGAATTATGGCTGCGACCCATACGAATAGCCCGGAGACGTCCAGCATGGGCCGGCTCTTCGATGCAGTCTCAAGCATTATCGGCGTCAGGGACACTGTCAACTATGAAGGTCAAGCTGCGATTGAGTTGGAAGGGATCGCCGATCTTCACTGTGCCGAGGCTTATGAATTCGGCCTCAGCCGGGATAGTGCGGGAGATGTGATTGACGCGCGAGATGTGATTCGTCGTGCCGTGACTGACTTGCTGGAGGGTGTGCCTCCGGCAACCGTATCTGCGCGGTTTCATCTGAGTGTGGCTCGACTGATCGTCGCGGTTGCAGAGAGCGTCCGTAGTGAGCGAAGGCTTAACCGGGTAGTCTTATCGGGTGGAGTGTTTCAAAACCTCTTGCTGCTGGAGCGAACTTGCGAGATGCTCAGATCAAAAGGCTTTCAGGTCATCACACATTCCCGGGTTCCAACGAACGATGGGGGTATCTCATTGGGTCAGGCCGCGGTCGCCAATGCGCTAATCAAATCAGGGAGGATCTAGCAGATGTGTCTAGCCATACCCGGCAAGATTGTGGAGATTGTGGACGTGGACAACCGAATCGCCAAAGTCGAGGTGGGCGGTGTCAAACGCAACATCAATATTGGAATGCTGGGTGAGGATGAAGCTCGTGTGGGCGATTACGTGCTAATCCATGTCGGGTTTGCAATGAGTAAGGTCGATGAACACGAAGCGCACGAGACTCTGCGAGTACTTAAGGAAATAGGTGAGTTTGACCTGGAACTTGAACAGTTTAAGACCGCTGTGGAGTAAAGACTTCCAGCGGGTCAATTTGAAGCGATTTTCCATATATCATTTGACAGTTCTCATTGGTCATTTGGGGCGGAGGTAACTTTTTATGACCAATGGAAAATGAGAAATGAGAAATGGAAAATCTGTGGTGCAACTTACAACGACAATTGCCTCCGGACAACCGCGATGAGTAAACCCGCTATTGATGATTTTTCCCGTTCCTTCTATCCGTTTCTGCACGAGGATCAGAAGCAGCCCGAGGAATTGATGGCGCAGATGGCTTTCTCGCTACTTGAGAAGGCGCGCGAGAGCGTTGAGGTAAAGACGAGGTTCTTTGAAGCAAACAAAGAAACGATCATCGAGGCTTCCCTGAGTATGGCCAAGGCGTTTCATCGCGGACGCAAACTATTGGTGTGTGGAAACGGCGGGTCGGCGACCGATGCTCAGCACGTCGCGGTTGAGTTCATGCATCCTATCACAGTCGGACGCAAAGCCCTGCCGGCAATTTGCTTGACCAACGACATGGCGATGGTGACTGCAGTGGCGAACGATGTTGGCTTCGATGACATATTTAGCCGCCAGATCATTGCGCTGGGAACGGAAGGTGACGTTTTGTTAGGAATCTCCACCAGCGGTAACTCGGAGAACCTAATGCATGCCTTTGCCACCGCGCGCCGCATGAAACTCATCACCATGGGCTTCGCGGGCGATGATGGCGGCAAGATGGCGGGAAGGTCCGGCAGCTTACTGGACTATTGTTTGACAGTGCCGACTTCAAGCATTCATCGGATACAGGAGACTCACGTGGCGCTCTATCACATCATGTGGGACATCGTGCACGAGTTTTTGCAACACAAGTCGCTGGTCGAGGAACAAGCAGGAGCGGCCACAGATGAACACGGGGTGAGAATGGGGTCAGACCCTATCCGCCGGGGATGAACGCAGATGAACGCGGATAAGAGTAAACAGTGTTGGGAGAGTTCTGTTTTGATCCGCGATTATCCGCGTTCATCCGCGGCTTAGTTTTTCTGGGAGTCCAAAAATGAAATTCATCGACGAGTACAGACAAAGCGATTTGGCGCTGAAACTGGCGGAGCAAATTGAGCGCTTGACCGATCGGCCGCTTAAGTTGATGGAAGTCTGCGGCGGGCACACTCATACGATCTTCAAGTATGGCATCGAAGATTTGCTGCCGCGGAACATTGAGATGATTCACGGCCCCGGGTGTCCCGTATGCGTTATACCGTTGGGCCGTGTCGATGACGCAATTTCCATTGCCCAGCAACCAGATGTGATCTTTACAACCTTTGGAGACGCGATGCGTGTGCCGGGTTCCAAGACCAGTTTGTTAGACGCCAAGGCCTCCGGGGCCGACGTGCGCATGGTCTACTCCCCCCTCGATGCCTTGAAGCTTGCTCGGAAAAATCCAGAAAAGCATGTGGTCTTTCTAGGGCTTGGATTTGAAACCACTGCACCCTCCAGTGCGATGACTATCCTGCAAGCAGCCAAAGACAAAGTGGAAAACTTCAGTGTGTTCTGCAACCACATCACCATCATCCCGGCGTTGAAAGCTATGCTCGATTCGCCCGATCTGAAGCTCGACGGCTTTGTCGGTCCGGGGCATGTCAGCACAGTCATCGGAACACGTTGCTATGAATTTGTGCCTCGTGATTATGGAAAACCACTGGTTGTCACCGGGTTTGAGCCACTTGATGTTCTCCAGTCGGTCTATATGATTGTCAAACAGATCGTCGAAGGCCGTGCCGAGATCGAGAATCAGTATGCGCGCGTGGTGACCCGGGAAGGGAACCAGCTGGCGCTGGAAGCTCTGTTTGAAGTATTCGAACCCCGTGACTATTTTGAATGGCGGGGATTGGGTTCGATCGCCCACAGTGGTATGCGACTTCGATCCAAATACGCTCAGTTTGATACCGAGTTGAAATTCAGCGTGCCGGGCTTGCGTATTGCCGATCCGAAGGCGTGCCAGTGTGGTGAAATCCTCAAGGGAGTGAAGAAGCCTTGGGAATGCAAAGTTTTTGGCACTGCTTGCACTCCCGAGACGCCCATTGGTTCCTGTATGGTGTCCTCGGAAGGGGCCTGTGCCGCCTATTACAATTTTGGCCGGCTGTCGAAAATCGCGGAGCGCTCCGCGTCGACTTAGTGGCGGAATTGGCGAGTGACGTGTCTCGCCCTAGCATGACTGAGGAAGAACTTGGGGAGGTAATAATATGAGTGTTACGGAAGAAACGCTCAAGGCAAACGAAAGCTATGCTCAGGATTTTGCTTTGGGGCATTTGCCAATGCCACCGGCTCGCAAACTGGCGGTAGTCGCCTGCATGGACGCGAGGTTGATGGTGGACCAAATGCTGGGTTTACAGACTGGGGATGCCCATGTCATCCGAAATGCCGGAGGTCTTGTCACCGATGATGCTCTGCGTTCGCTCATCATTTCTCATCACCTGCTGGGTACACAGGAGTTCATCATCGTCAATCATACAGATTGCGGGATGCTGACTTTCAAAGATGAGGAACTGCGCACGAAGCTTCAGCAACAGACAGGGACGGCAACCGATACGCCAGCTCAATTCCACGCATTCACTGACGTGGAAGAAAATGTCCGCCAACAAATAGAAAAGGTAAAAGGGCATCCCTGGATCCCTCGACAGATTACGGTCAGGGGATTCATTTATGACGTAAAGACGGGAAAGCTGAGTGAGGTTTACGCGTCTCACGGACAAACGGCGAAGGGATAAATGACAACCGGATTTTCTCCTTCGCCGCTCTTTGAACGCGTAGAGCGGGCGAGGCGACGAAAACATAAATTCAGAGATACGCAGATCACGCTGGCACATGGTAGCGGTGGCCGCGCCATGCATGAGTTGATCGAAGGTCTATTTCTCGAGTACTTGCGCAATCCATTGTTGGAGAAACTCGAGGATCAGGCTGTGTTTGAGGTCGGCGGCAGCGGGGAATCAACTCTTCAGAGCAACGGGCACGCCCAGACCAGGATGGCTTTCACGACTGACTCTTACGTTGTCGATCCGATTTTCTTTCCCGGCGGCGACATTGGTAAGCTCGCGGTGAACGGAACGGTCAACGATCTGGCGATGAGTGGTGCGCGACCACTCTACCTTTCTGCTGGTTTTATCCTGGAAGAGGGATTTCCTATCGACGACTTAAGAAGGATCCTGGAATCCATGCGGGATGCCGCTGCTGAGGCTGGCGTCGCGGTCGTCACGGGTGACACAAAAGTGGTGCAAAAGGGCAGCGCGGATAAGCTTTTCATTAACACCTCAGGAGTTGCGGTTATTGAGACTCCACTGAATGTTTCTGCCGCCCGAGCCGAGGTTGGAGACAAGGTGATTCTCAGCGGCACAATCGGAGATCATGGCACGACCATCATGATCGCTCGCGGTGAACTTGAACTGGAAACAGAAATAGAGAGCGACACTGCTCCCTTAAATTGGCTGGTCCAGGAAATGGTCGCTGAAGCTGGGAGTCTGCGGGCCTTTGAAGGACTTCATTGTCTGCGCGATCCGACTCGAGGTGGAGTCGCCACCACTCTCAACGAAATCGCCTTAAGTTCGGAAGTTTGCATCGAACTCGATGAGGATTTGATTCCCGTGCGAGAAGAGGCGAAAGGTGCGTGCGAGATACTTGGGTTGGATCCACTCTACGTTGCTAATGAGGGCAAGCTGATAGCTATAGTCGCGCCTGCCATTGCGGACCGCCTGGTTATACGAATGAAACAGAACTGCTATGGAAGAGATGCCTGCATCATCGGGGAAGTAAAAGCAGAGCCGCGTGGTATTGTTGCTATGCGCACGGGCTTTGGAGGAACGCGGATAGTGGACATGCTAGTAGGAGAGCAATTACCACGGATATGTTGAGCGGCCTGGAATCATCGTTGAGCGTGCTTGCGGTTTTAGGTGTCGGGCTGGCGTTTGGCCTCAAACACGCCACTGAGGTGGATCATATCGTGGCTGTATCGACCATCGTCAGCGAGCATCGCAGCCTCTGGCGCTCTGCGGTTGTTGGCGCGCTCTGGGGAATGGGCCATACAGCTTCGCTCATATCCGTAGGTGTGGTGGTGTTGGTTTTGCGAGTGGCGATTCCGATATGGGTGGCTAGCTGGCTTGAGTTTGGTGTGGCACTAATGATCATAGGTCTCGGTGCCAGCGCATTGGTTCGCGCACTACGCAAGCGGCGAAGTCTGCACCTGCATCGACACCAACACGATGGCGTGTCACATGTACACGTTCACTTTCACGACCACGAGACGGAGCATGCCGGGCCGGTCGCGGTACACTCACACGCGGTTTCGATTGTAGGCATCAAACCGCTCCTGGTAGGTGCAATGCATGGTCTTGCGGGATCTGCCGCATTGATGTTGCTGGTGTTGGCGCAAACGCAATCATTGATAGCAGGCTTGGTTTACCTCGGAGTCTTCGGCGTGGGATCAATCTTCGGAATGGTCACCATGTCCGGTTTGGTGAGTCTGCCGTTTGTGCTTACTTCGCGACGACTTTCTGGCCTTCACTACGGTCTGCAATCTCTTGCCGGAGCATTGAGCATCGTCTTTGGACTCTGGTATGCGTATGCGACAGGCTTTGTTAGCGAACTTTGGAAAACTCTCACCTAATCCGCCTCCGAATACCATTCAACTCTGCAGGATCGCCCATTAAAACTTTCCGTGATATATAGCTTTAGCGGTTCCAATATTCAGACACAGCAGCCTCTATGACCGATCAATCGTTGCGGCCCATCAACAACTTGCGACAGTTGTTAGAACAACGCGCAGAAGAGACCCCGGACAGGCCCTTTCTGTTTTCGGAAGCTGATGGCCGGCAATTCAGTTATGCTGAATTTGACGCCGTTGTGAACCGGACAGCGGCACTCTTAGTCTCGCACGGCGTCCAGAAGGGTGACGTTGTCAGCCTCCTAATGCCGAATAGCGCGGAATATGTGATTGCGTATTTTGCCTGTTGGAAACTCGGAGCTCTTGCCGGCCCGGTCAACTCACTCCTGAAACCACATGAGCTGGTTTACATCATCTCTAACTCCGAAGCTAAGGTACTGTTAGTTCACTCGGATTTCATGCCAACGATTGAAAGCATTCGCAATGACCTGCCCGCATTGCGGGCCGCGATTACGTTCGATGACGAGTTACAGGCCACGCACGAAGTTAGACCAGCGCACGGTCTCCCCGAAACAAACGTAAACAAGGACGACGAAGCGATCATAATCTATACTTCCGGCACAACCGGGAAACCAAAGGGCTGTTTGTTAACTCATGGAAACGTGATCGCAAATGCCAGGCAGATCGTTGAGTGGCTCAACTTCACTGAACGCGATCGTCTGCTGACGATCATGCCGCTGTTTCACATGAATGCTGTTTCAGTGAGCACGATGTCAGCGCTCTACTCCGGCGGTTCCACGGTCGTCAGTCCTAAGTTTTCCGCCTCGCGGTTCTGGGAGATTATCTCGAGCTATCAAGTAACTTCGTTTGGTTCCGTAGCGACGATGCTATCGATCCTGCTGACGACTTATCCGGAAGGCGTTCCCGAGAATCTCAAGACCGACCGGCTCCGTTTTGCGATGTGTGGCTCAGCGCCCGTGCCTGCGGAGGTACTGAAGCGTTTTGAAGAGACCTTCAACTGCCTGGTGATTGAGGGGTATGGGCTTTCTGAGTCAACTTGCCGGTCAACCTTTAATCCGCCCGACGAGCGCCGCCGTGCCGGGTCATGCGGTCTGCCGATTGGAAATGAAATGAAAGTTGTGGACGACGATGATAGGGAAGTGGCGGACGGATCGTTGGGGGAAATTGTCCTACGCGGTGAAAATATTCTGAAGGGCTACTACAAGAATCCTGACGCGACCGCCGTAGCGTTTCGCAACGGCTGGTTTCACACCGGTGATATTGGTTATCGAGACCCGGACGGCTTCTTCTACATTGTCGATCGCAAGAGTGACATGATCATTCGCGGTGGTGAAAACATCTACCCGCGCGAGATCGATGAAGTGCTTTACCAACACCCTTCAGTTTCCGCTGCTGCGGCCGTTGGAGTTGCCGATCCTTTGTATGGAGAGGAAGTCGCGGCCTTCATCGTGCTCAAGGATGGGGCTACTACTACTGAAGACGAACTCATTACCTTTTGTCGCCAGCGACTGGCCGACTACAAGTGTCCTAAGACCGTGCGATTCGTTAAAGAGATTCCTAAGGGGCCGACAGGAAAGTTGCTCAAGCGTGAGCTCTCGAGTCTCGGCTCCTTTTCATCAACGTAGTCCCTAAACCTGTCTCAGTCTCATGCTCTCCTGCCGGGACGCTTTCAAACGCTCGACGAGCCAGGATCCCACGAGCCACAGCGCACAAATTGAGACCATCAGAGGCGAAAACCATTTCCCGTAGAGACCATCCTGGGAGAACTTTTCGGTAGCTCCGTGAAGCATTTCGCTGTTTGGCAACATGCCCGCCTCCGAGAATTCGAGAAAGGAATAGATGGCAACTTGCAACATGAAAAGCAATAGAAAAACGCTGGTAACCCGGAAGAACCGCTTCACATCGATCAGGTGACCAAAGCGAGCCCAGCCCCAGGCAAATGCGCTCGCCGCCAGGAGGCCCAAGAGCGCGCCTTTGACCATCTGCGACTCGCGTACTTGTAGTAACAACAGAGCCGTTTCCATCCCTTCCCGAGTGATCATCAGGAATGTGAAGAGGAAGACTCCAGCCAGTGCTCCCAGACGTGATGTACGCGACGACATCTCTCCCAACCGATTGCGCATTTTCTCCTGCAGCTTCGGTCCGGTGCGCCACATATGAACTACCAGAGTGCCTACCATCAGGATTGCGACGACACCAAGTACAGCTTCGCGCAGGGCTTCATTCGCAAAAAACTGGCTGGCATATCCACCCAACGCTTCTCCGAAGAGCCCCACGAGAACTGCATCATCCACACCGTTCTTGAGCAGGTACCCCAGGCCGGCGCTTACGGAGAGAGCCAGGACAATGGCGATATAAACAGCCGGGGTAAGCCACTTTTGGCCGGCTTTACGGAGGTAGGTCAGGATAATGGCCACGAGTAGGAACGACTCAAAGCCTTCGCGAAGGACAATTATGAAGGAATTAAGCATTGTATGTTTCGTTTCCGCGACTGAGATCGCCTTATTTTGCTGAAAGCTTGGACTCCAAGTCCCAAAAGGCACACGCACTATACTCTAATTGAAAACCAATTTCAATTTCAGTTAAGAGGGGTTGAGCAATCAGCCAGAGAATGTCATTGGGCGGTTAGGGGGATGATTGCCAGGTCGGCACGAACCTGCCCGATTTCAGTCGAGGCTGTGAGTCGCAGTGGCAGGCGACGCCTGTCGTCACTGATCCACACTCTGAGGAGGTACTTATCTGGTTGGGGATCGTCGGTGGTGAGTGAAAGCTGAATGGCTGGTATTGTTTGAGAACCGATTTGTATCGTTTCCCGCTTCAGCGATGTCATGAAGAGAGTTTTGGGCTTATTGTTAACCAGAATCGAGACCGCATTGCGCCGGGGTGGCGTGATGTTGAAGGTCCTGGCCAGGTAGAAAAATGAAAGATAGTCGTGCGTACCAATCGGGATTTCTATCCGCTCGCCCTTTTCACTGGCCGCCGCGCCGTATTCCTGGTTAATCGTAAGAACTTGATTCAACCGCCGGGTTCCTTCAGCTAGATTCATCTCGGACCGAAAGGGAAGCAGCGCCTTCGGATCGACATAACTACTAATCTGATCGTTAGCGAAGAAAAGGCGCTGCGCTGCATTTGTAGTCTGCGCCCGAAGGGTAAACAGAAAGGCGTCGCGATCGAACTGACGTGCCCGCGAGCGCACGTGGAACGTCGCGTTGCCGGCTGGTGATGTGATGTTTCCCAGAAAGACTTGATAGTTCAGTTGTTCGCCAACCTTGAATGGCAAGTCCAGATTGTTGCTGCCGGAGTCTGCAGGCGGCTGAGGAGGGACCACCGGTGTCGCCCCTGCAATGGGTGGCGTGATTGGTCTCGTTGGGACAGGAACGGGGGCCACGGGCTTCAGAAATTCTGATCCGGCGAGCTCTGCCCGAAGTTCACCCGCGCCGATGCGGGCTGTGATCAGAACTGGAACGTGACTCTCGTCGTCGCTGAAAAAGATCCGGATCCGATAACCGTTCGCTTTGGAATTATTTGTCACGCGAACCTGCGAGACGAGGGTGTTGAATGATCCCACATTTGTTTTGACAGTTTGGCGACCTATCACTTTCGCTTCAGTCTGATAGTCTTCCGTTTCCCCTCTCACCGACAGGTAATAGGTGGACCCCTCAGCCAGTGGCAATGCCCTGAGATGGTAGATTGCGGAGAGGAAGTCGAAGGTACCAGGAGACTCTCCGTTCCTCAGTTTTGACTGGATAGCTGTGGCGCCGGCCGGATCGTTAAGAGCTCTTGCGGTCTCCGAAGTGTGGGTAGCCTCGCGTACTACTTGCTGAGAACGAAACGGTAAACCGGTTGCCGGATCAACATAGGTGACGTAATCATTATTGATGGCAAACAGGGCCGCATTGACTACACCCGTCGTTTCGACATGAGCGCGAAGTTGAATTCCTTCGCGGCCGAAGAATACGCTGCGTGCACCTACCTGAAGCTCGACGTGCGCGGCGCTGATAATGTTTGAGTACGAAACGTTGTAGGTCAGCCGCTCACCTGTACGATAAGCGGCCTGAGAAAAGGGGAGGGAAACTGAATCACCTTTGCTCTGAGCGGAGGGGCCCATGAGCGCTAGAACTATGAATATGAGGTTACAAACAACTGCCAGCTTCAAACTTTGCTCCACCCTTGCATCATAATTTTAAAACGAGGCCAGAGCAATGTTGCAGCCGCTGACCAGTTGCCGCCGGATCGTACACGCGTTGATTGCTTGTCAGTTCCTCTTCCTGCTGAGTGAAGTGTTAGACCAGTCCCAATTCCATTTCTTCCAGGATC
This sequence comes from Pyrinomonadaceae bacterium, assembly GCA_023717605.1. Classification (GTDB taxonomy): domain Bacteria; phylum Acidobacteriota; class Blastocatellia; order Pyrinomonadales; family Pyrinomonadaceae; genus PSRF01. The sequence goes on along the minus strand of JAMQPH010000030.1, from coordinate 8,467 downwards.
TGCTCGGTTGATTCTACCGGATCTTTGGCGCTGGTGATCGGGCGGCCCACAACAATGTAATCCGCGCCGGCCCGGATCGCTTGAGCGGGAGTCATTACTCGTTTCTGATCGTCCAGGGAAGCACCCGCGGGACGCACACCAGGCGTCACGAGTAGAAAACCGGGACTCATTACCGTTTCCCTAACTATGCCCACTTCGTGTGGAGATGCGACGACCCCATCCATGCCACTGGCTTCCGCAAGCAGTGAAAGGCGACGCACGTGTGTCCCTGGTTCGGAGCCGATGCCTACCTCTGAAAGCATGGTTGCGTCAGAACTGGTTAGAACCGTAACGGCGATTATTGAGGGGCGTTTGAGACCCTCTTTCGTAGCAACTTCTGAGACTGCATCGGCAGTGCGTCGCATCATCTCCCGACCACCCGAGGCGTGCACATTGAATATTGAGACACCCAATCGAGTCGCCGCGACACCGGCGGATGCCGCGGTATTTGGAATGTCGTGAAACTTGAGATCGAGGAAGACTCCGTTGCCTGAGCTGGCGATCTCGCTGACAATCCCTGGGCCAGCCTCAGTGAAGAGCTGAGATCCAATCTTGAACATTCCAACTATTCCCCGCAGGGAGTCCACAAGTTCACGCGCCCGGCGTTCGGTCGATACGTCCAGGGCAACGATCAATCTGTCTTTAGCGATACCAATCATAATGTGACGTCTCCAGCTCCTCGGCTCGGGACCCTACTGCATCATCAAGCTTGACAAATCCTTCGCGAGAAAGAATCTCATGCAGGCCCTGGTTAATCTCTTGCGCGATTCTCGGACCCTGGTAAATGAAACCGGTATAAAGCTGAATCAGACTGGCTCCGGCGCAGATCTTTTCCCAGGCATCTTCTGCCGTGAAGATCCCTCCGACACCGATAATTGGAACCACGCCCGACGTCAGATTGTAGAGAGTGGCAATCATTTGGGTTGAGCGTTCCCGCAGAGGCGCGCCACTCAGACCGCCCTCGCCGAAGGCTGCAATTTCCTCCTTTGCCGTCTTGAGGCCCTCTCGTCGAGTGGTTGTGTTGGTGGCGATCAGGCCCGCCACGCCGGTTTGCTTGACTACCTCAACAATATGTTTCAGGTCCTCTGGGCCAAGATCAGGAGCCAGCTTTACAAGTAGCGGCCTTAACCGGTCGCTGGAGTTTTGTTCACTCAATTCCGCATTTCGCCTCTGCAGGGCCTGCAATAACGCTTCCAGCTGTTCGGCTCTTTGCAACTCTCGCAAACCTGGGGTGTTGGGGGAACTGACGTTTACGGCTATGTAATCTGCCACCGGATAGACAATTTCGAAACTCCTGAGGTAATCCTCAACAGCATTCTCGATGGGAGCCGTTTTGCTCTTGCCTATGCTGATGCCCAGCACACAATCGGGCCGGTGAGTCTTTACTTGCTGCGCAAACGCAGGCGCCCCTTTGTTGTTGAATCCAGCTCGATTGATTAGGGCTTTGTCCTGGGGAAGCCGGAACAGCCGTGGCCGTTGGTTGCCAGGTTGTGACTCGTAAGTTACGGTGCCAGCCTCGATGAAACCGAATCCCAAAGCCGCGAGAGACTCCAGGGCAATACCATCTTTATCAAAACCTGCGGCCAGTCCAACCGGATTAGGAAAGTTCAAACCAAAGCGCCGCAGCTCTCCGAAAGACTCTGGCACGGGTCGAGGCGCCAATAGTCGTTTGACGAGTCCGGGGGAGAAAGAAAGTGTATGAAGCGCCAGTTCGTGGGCTGTTTCCGGAGACAGGCGAAAGAGTAGCGGTCGCAACAGTGAGCGATAGAGCATTCAGACTGTTTATCGCGGTTCGTTCTTCAACGTGGGAGACTAGCAGAGCGGAAGCAACCTTACAAGCGCATCTACAAAAACCAGTGCGGCGATTATTGACAGATTGCGATGGCGACCGTACATTCTGCTCTACTAGAAGACAGCGGACGGCATTCCTCGATTAGATTCTTTTATCTGCTCGGTTTAATAAGCATCCAGGCTTTTTCTCTTAAGAAGTTCGTTAATGCCACTTGGAATCCCGTGCCGAAGACCTGGGCTGGTGGAGCATATCCATCGAACACGTCCCGTAAGCCGGTTACCAGCGTAAACTGGGACGATGCGAGTGCATACGCAAGTTTGGTAAGGTCCAGCCGCGAGGATTACAACGGCTTTTGCCTCACGCGCGATTGAGAGAGTTGCTCTATGAGGAGAAACCACAAAGCATGGCCCGCATTGGTAATCCCTCTGATGATCCTATGTTTCGGTTGCATGTTACTCGCGCTGGGTCAGGGCGGGACGGGGAGAGACCCGACAAATGCCAACTCCAGGAAGCATCCTTCCACGCCGAAACCACCAACCCGAAAGGCCCGGAAGCCAAACGCTTCGCCTACTCCGGTAGATGAGGCCGCGGCTAATGAACGGACCTACTGGGAGACGATCAGACTTAGCTCTGACCCCGAAGATTTCAAGGCTTATCTGAAGAAATATCCTAATGGGCAGTTTGCAACCCTCGCAGCAAATAGTCTGCGGCGGCTGGAGAGCCAACCTAAACCACCAGACAAGACAAATACGAACTCGGCGCCTCCAAAGAGTGCGTCTTCCAGGCCAGCACCGAAGGCGGGATCAATTGTGCGTAACCAGCTAGGGATGGATCTGGTTTATGTGCCGGCAGGTAGTTTCATGATGGGATCGACCAACGGCTCCTATGATGAGAAGCCAGTTCGTCAGGTGAAAATCAAGGCAGGCTTCTATATGGGCCGGTTTGAAGTGACTCAGGCTGAATGGCAAAAAGTAATGGGCGCCAACTACAGTCATTTTAAGGGCGATAGACTGCCAGTTGAGAAAGTGTCATGGAATGATGCGCAGAGTTTCATCAGCAAGTTGAACGCGCGAGGGGAGATGCAATTCAGGTATCGGCTGCCTACTGAAGCCGAGTGGGAATATGCCTGCCGCGCGGGAACAACAGGCGATTATGCGGGCGACGTGAATAGGATGGCCTGGTTTTCCCAGAATTCGGAAAGCAAAACTCACGATGTTGGAGGTAAGCGGCCGAATGCCTGGGGATTGGCTGATATGCATGGCAACGTTTGGGAGTGGTGCGATGATTTCTACCATGAGAGCTATGAGGGCGCGCCCACTGACGGAAGCGCTTGGGTAACTGGCGGGCTGATGAGGGACCGGATGTTGCGTGGTGGGTCGTGGGACTTCGCTGCGAATGTCCTGCGCTCGGCGTTTCGCAAGGGGGCTACACCGACCCTCCGCCGCAACTACATCGGCTTTCGCGTTGTTGCGGATCCGCCGATTCTGGTGGAACTTGCGTGGCAGCGTCCAAGAGGAGTGCGTTGATTTACTGCCAGGAGACCCCCATATGGTTACCTTGTAACGCAACACTCTTCTTGTTAGTATCCGGTGAAATGGATTTTATCGAGAAAGCGCGGATTATGGATGGCCCACGGATTAATCGTGCGCTCGCCCGTTTGGCGTCGGAGATTGTTGAAGAGAATCACGGCGCCGGTGATCTTTATCTGGTAGGAATACGACGCCGCGGCGTACCGCTGGCTGAGCGCATGGCCGATAAGATTGCGGACCTCGAGGGTGCGCGTCCACCAGTAGGGGTCCTCGACATCACGCTTTACCGCGATGATCTGTCAACGGTAGGAGCCAAGCCAATTGTAAATCGCACTGAACTTCCTGGTGACATCGAAAGCCGGAACATAGTATTGATAGATGATGTGCTTTATACGGGTCGTACCATTCGTGCAGCCCTCGATCAGCTAATCGATTATGGCCGGCCGCGACGAGTTCAGTTGGCCGTGTTAGTCGATCGCGGCAAAGAGCACCGGGAGCTGCCCATTCAGGCGGATTACATTGGCAAGCTTGTTCCCACGAAAAAGAGCGAGATTATCAAAGTGATGCTGCAGGACTTTGACGAGGAGGAAGGCGTAGCAATAGTCGAGCGACCGTTAGTGGAAACGGGGTGAAAAAAGCGGCCAACGATGGCCGCTTTTTTGTAGCTACTGACAACGACCGTGACTTTCAACCGCAAACACCTATTGGGAATTCGCGACCTGTCGGCAGAAGAAATCACACACCTGCTCGACACGGCTGAAACTTTTCGCGATGTCTCGCGCCGCGAAATAAAGAAAGTGCCCGCGCTTCGCGGGCGGACGATCATTAATCTCTTCTTTGAAGCCTCCACCCGCACGCGAACTTCTTTTGAGATTGCGGCGAAGCGACTCTCCGCTGACGCAGTGAACATTAGTGTGTCGACTTCGAGTGTTTCAAAAGGAGAAACGCTTCTCGATACGGCCCGCAACCTTGAAGCTATGGCGCCCGATTGTATTGTTGTTCGGCATTCAATGGCTGGGGCTCCACATCATCTGGCGCGAATGTGCAACGCGCCAATCGTTAACGCCGGCGACGGATCTCATGAACATCCAACCCAGGCGTTGCTGGATGCCCTGACGATTCGCGAATACAAAGGCCGCATCGACGGGTTGAACATCGCGATAATTGGCGACATTCTTCATTCACGAGTGGCGCGATCTAACGTGCACCTACTTACCAAGCTAGGGGCTACCGTCAAAGTTGCAGGGCCGGGCACGATGGTACCAGCGGAGTTTGCCGAACTCGTCGAGCAGGGTCTGCGAGTTGAACAACGGATAGAGGGTGCGATTGAAGGCGCCGACGTTGTGATGATTCTCCGGATCCAGCGTGAGCGTCAGGATGCAGCCTTCTTCCCGTCCATGCGGGAGTACGCAGTGCACTATGGTCTTCATCCGAGTCATCTCGAACGCGCCTCGCCTGATGCAATCGTGATGCACCCGGGTCCGATTAATCGGGGCATTGAGATTTCTTCCGAAATCGCCGATGGTAGTCGCTCTTTGATTCTGGACCAGGTAACAAACGGAATTGCAGTTCGCATGGCAGTACTGTATCTGCTGGCGCGCGGAAACTACTCAGCACATGAAGAAACAAGTGTGAAGCCGGCCGGCCCAGCAGGGAATGGGAAGAGAGTTCGTAAGGGGACCCGGTCATGAAGCTCGTCGTTACAAATGGCTATTTAATCGATCCATCTCAGGGTTTAAATACCGGCAAGGATCTGCTGATCGAAGATGGGCGCGTTGCCGGTCTGCTCGATCGCGGCGAGCCGGCACCGAAGGACGCTGAAGTGTTTGACGCGACCGGGCTATTGGTCGCGCCGGGTTTTATCGATCTGCACGTTCACTTGCGGGAGCCAGGGCAGGAATATAAAGAGACCATAGCGACGGGAGCTGCTGCGGCGGTCGCCGGCGGCTGGACCAGCATTTGCGCGATGCCAAATACCGATCCAGTCAATGACAGTCCGGCCGTTACCCGGTTCATCCTGGAACAAGGCGAGCGTGCCGGGCTTGCGAACGTGTTTCCTATTGGCGCTCTTACAAAGGGAAGCGGTGGCAAAGAGCTCTCGGAAATGGGCGAGCTGAAAAATGCCGGCATTGTTGCCGTTTCGGACGATGGCCGTCCCGTTCCCAATGCGGGAATGATGCGAAGGGCGATGGAGTATGCACGCGGTTTTGACCTGACTGTTGTAGACCATTGCCAGGACTACTCGCTGAGCGCTGGAGGCGTCATGCACGAGGGGCGCTGGTCCCTGATCCTGGGTTTGCGTGGAATGCCCGCAGCCGCAGAGGAAGTCGATGCTGTTCGTGATTGCGCTCTAGCAAGGCTGACCGGCGCCAGGGTGCATCTGGCCCACGTTTCAACCCGGGGTGCTCTGGAGGCAGTCCGCCGTGCCAAGGAGCTCGGGCTGCGGGCGACGTGCGAGGCCGCGCCTCATCATTGGACGCTCACCGACGAAGCAGTAGCAGATTACGATACCAATATGAAGATGAGTCCGCCCTTGCGGAGTAAGGACCATGTAGGCGCACTGCTGGAGGGATTACGAGACGGGACGATTGACGCGATCGCCACCGATCACGCGCCGCACCATGCAGACGAGAAGGGCCTTGAGTTTGATCAGGCGCCGTTTGGTGTTACTGGGCTTGAAACTGCGGTAGGCCTTGCGTTTGACCTGGTGCATCAAGGCGTCATCAGCCTGGAGCGGTTGGTAGAGTTGTGTGCAACCAACCCGGCCAGCATCTTCAGTTTAGAAGGCCGCGGCACCCTGCGAAAAAACTCCTGGGCCGATATCACGATCCTCGATCCGGAACACCACTGGACGTTTGACGTTTCCAAATCGAAATCGAAAAGCAGGAACACGCCTTTCGATGGGCGAAGCTTTAAGGGCGCAGCGGTCGCGACGATTGTCGCCGGGCGCGTGGTATATCTCCACCCGGATTTCGCCCGCATAACCGCTTCAAAGCAATCTGAGTTTGCAGCGGGCGGTTAACCCCCGAACAAATTTCCGTTTGTTATCTTCAATTTCCATTGGCTTGTTGACTTCTCGTTCGTGTCCGTTAGTGTTATTTCGTGGATCGTCCTGTTCTCTCGGCCAAGCAAACGATCCACGAAATAACACGAACGGACACGAACAAGGAATAAGACAATGCCAAATGCAATGAGAAATGAGAAATGGAAAATGAGAAATGGAAAATGATCTAATAACTGACTGCTCCGGTTCTAATCGCCTCGCGCAACAATTCCAGGTAACAAAGAGAAACCCCGCCGCGCTCTCCCCTTCGCAGCGGGTTTCTCTCGTTGGTCGCCTACTTACGTTATAACAAGGGGCGACCGGCCTATCCGAGTTCTTTGGAAGCCCGCCCGCGCTCTCCCCTTCGCTTGCGGGCCTCCATCGCTCCGACAACCGCGAGGCTGCCGATCTTTCAAAACTAACGAACGTTGGCGGCAGGCAACGAGAGGCTCTGGTTCAGGACCACGCCAAACTCCGTTCCTGACTTCACCACCGCCTCATGACCCTTTGAAAACAACGCTCCCACGACACCAAGACCGGCACCAACTCCGGCTCCGAGGCCCGCACCTTTACCGCCGCCGGCAATGGCTCCGATCAGCGCGCCAGTTGCTGCCCCACCACCTACAAACACGACATTGCGTTTGGTGGCAGACTTTCCTGACACCTCACCTTCGTTATCAGCGTTGATGTTGTCACTCGTAACATCGCTCAAGTCGCCGTTGATGGCTCGCGTGATACCTGTCGGTAATCTCAATGACACAAAATGGACCTCAATCGTGCCCGCTTTGCTTTGACGTGACGCGCGTTTGACGTTTCTCACCTGGCCTACTATCGAACTGCCCGCAGGAATCACTTCAAAGCCTCCGGCATAAACTGGATCGACGACAGTCGTCGTAAACTGATCGCCGACTCGAGCGGTTTCGGAAGTTATGGTTTGATTCATACGCACGCGAAACACTTGACCGCTATTCAGTGTGTAGTAACTCACCGGCGGTACTTTCTTGACGACTACGCGTGTCGATCGGCGTGGACGTGGCCGGCGTTTGCTCTGACCAAAAGCCGGAACCACCGTAGTCGCAATTAGCGCTATCAGAACCAGCAGGCCAATTGTGAAACGCGATCGCGAGCTATTGAATTGTGCCTTCATCGTCAACCCTCCTTGCGCGCTTGTTTCCGATAACGCTTTCCCAAGCCGCCCAGACATTTTGGGCAATGGGCGTGCCACATTCGCACGCGCAGCAGAGTCGAAGAGAACCCTAATTATTTCTCGATTTAGCGTTCTTGCCGACTGTCACCACAATCGAATCACAAGAATTGAATTGAACAGCGGTGAATGCGTTCGTGAAATGCCGCACGATATGGGATACGGGAACTAGTGGGGGAATGGTCGAAGCGGTGTGCGGCTCTGCCGCCTCCCTTGCGGTAAGGCTCTGCCTTACCGGCGCATCACTATTTTAAGATTGAAGCTATGCCTCCGATTGCTCATGAGGCGTAGCCTCAAAACAGTGTAGAAAAGTTTTCGGTAAGGCGGAGCTTTACCGCCAGGTAGGCGGCAGAGCCGAGAATCCAACTCTTGCGCGTTTGCGCAGGTGATGGCACACTGGCCCGCAATACTCGGACTCCCACAAGGTGCTTTTGCGATTCAGTCAGCTAGAATTTTGTCCGGAAGTCGAAGCAGCCAACACGATATGAAACGAATTCTGCTCGTGATTGTAGTAGTCGCTCTCTACATACTGCATCAGGACTTTTGGTTCTGGCGCACCGCGCATCCGATGATCTTTGGTTTCATTCCCATAGGTCTCTTCTATCAAGGCTGCTTTTCCGTGGCCGCTTCATTGGTGATGTGGTTATTGGTGAAATATGCCTGGCCCGCTCAATTGGAACGCGAGATTGAAGAACGAGGCCCCGAGGAGGATTCTGCGCATTGATTCCCGCAATAGTAGTTTTCATCTATCTCGCGACAGTTCTATACATTGGCATCTTCGCTTTCCGTAAGGCGAAGGGACGTGAAAAGGCTGAGGATTACTTTCTGGCGAGTCGGTCGCTGGGGCCTTTCGTTTTCCT
>JAMQPH010000010.1 GCA_023717605.1 Pyrinomonadaceae bacterium | reverse complement strand
CGATCGGTGCTGTTGCGCAGAAAGCTGCAGAACGCGAAAGCTACGAGTGTTTGAATGGCGCCATCCGTTGGTTGATGGCGATCGAGACATGGGCACATCGCGTGTTTGTGTTTGTGCTACTGGCTGATTGGAGTCGCGACTGGGGTGGATTTCAATCGGAGTACATCAAGTTAGGCCAAACGGTTGCTCGGGCTCTGGGAGACGTGGCAGGAACACTGGTCGAGAAGAACGAGACAACTGCAGCTGAAACGCTTACCGGTCTCGACAATTCTCAAACTACCGCGTATGTGCAGTCTCGACTGGCCGATGCAATGCGCCGGCACCAAGACGATAAGCGTGCGAATGAACTCCTCACGAGTGCCCAGCAACGTTTATCAGGCAATCAGTTGTTCGAGTTCTCCGAAGCTTACACGACCCTCGCTAAGGGCCTGGTCATGATTGGGCGTTTCGAAGATGCAATCAAATTGATTGTTAGCCTGAAGGACAGCGTTAACCGAAATGCTGTCAGAGATTCGATTGCTTGTGCACTGGTCGAATTAGGTGATTTGGAGAAGGCAGCGACGTTGGTTGCAGCAATGGAGAAGCAGGATTTTATGGACCTGTATCGTGAGGGCATGATTATTCATAACGCCGAGGCAACTATCGCGGAAGTAAAGTTAAATCGAGGGGACCTCGAGGAGGCGCTTGCTTTGGTGCACAAGATTGATGATCCCTGGGCCATTACAACGCGGGACGCAACATTAGAAAAGATTGGGCGCCGGTTGGCGGACCTTGCTCCGATGGAGCCAGCCCGCGTGTCAAATCTGATATTTGATGTGCTCCGAAAGGTGCGTGTCGGCGAACGCTCGGATGTACTGACCTACGTCGCGGCGCTTGTGCCTGTGCTCAAAGCCAGTGGCAACTCACGCCCGTTGGAACTCTGGTCTCACCTCAAGCAAGTCCACATGTGGTCCATGGTCTAGCCCGTTGGGCGGATCGTTTACGTCTGTCGTGCCTTTCACGCTGTCGAAATGCGTCTTAGTGTTTGCAATCGGACGACTACGCGGATAACAAACTGAAAAATAACTCAGGGAGGATAGCGTGGACCGGTCAGACTCTCCGGGCCACTTGAGGCCAAGACGATTTCTACTAACATAAGCCCGGAGTTTTTAGTTTTGTCTGGATCGAAACACAGGAAGGTGACGGAACGAAATCGCTTATCACAATGTGGACGTGAACTCGTGAGGTGAATTCTCGTCCCCGCCGATAATCCGACAAAGCGTCTAACTAAACGCTGTTGATGGTGGCGTGGTGGTAACCTAGCCGTCACTCATTAACTCCTTGATCTTCACAATACCAACACCGGCTTCTGGTAACCGCGTTGTGAAGGTGTGACGCCTATTCCGCATGCGGAATAGTCGGCACTATTCCGAGTTCCGGACTATGCCGAGTCATCTGGGACAAGATTCATGCTTCGCCTGAAATAGCGGGCGACAACGCTGATGAACTGGCGAATGAGTCGGCATAGTTTTCCGGTATTAGAGACTGTTAAGGAAGCCCAGTAGCGAGTCTCCAGGTCGATAGCGTCCGCATCGCGCTTCGTGCGGTTTGGTCTTGGCGAGGGCCTGTTCCTTCATGGCGAGTGTTGCTTCGAGATAGATCTGAGTCGTTTCTACGGATTCGTGGCCCAGCCACAAGGCAATGACCGAACGGTCCACTCCCTCCTGTAACAGATCGAGAGCCATCGTATGTCTCAACACATGGACGGTGACGCGCTTGCCCTTCAGCGAGGGGCAACGTTTGACTGCTGCCGCGCAATGCTTGACTAAGAGGTAATGCACGCCATCAGCGCTGAGACGGCCACCGCGAGCATTGGGGAACAGTACGCCCTCGTGGCCTCTTTGCGGTTCGTGCAACCAGGCTTTCAATACTGCGACTGTGGCTTTCGCCAAGGGAGTACACCGTTCCTTACGGCCCTTGCCAATCACACGCACATGAGCGCCCGTACCGATTATCACATCGTCACGTTTGAGCCCGGTCATCTCCGACAAACGCAAACCCGTTTGCACGGCTACTAAGAGAAACGCATGATCGCGGCGGCCGAACCAAGTGTGCTGGTCGGGTGCCGCGAGCAAGGCATCGACCTCCATCCGTGAGAGAAACCGTATTAACGTGCGCGTGAAACGCTTGCTGGGAATGGCGAGCACGCGCTGGATCTGGGCGGAATGGGCCGGCAGTTCGAAAGCCGCGTAGCGGAAGAAAGAGTGGATCGCGGTCAGGCGCAGATTACGGCTGCGAACGCTCAACCCTCGTTGCTTTTCCAGATGATCGAGAAAGGCCACGATCAGCGGAGCATCAACCTCTTCGAACTTCAGCTTTGCGGGCGGCTTGTGCAACCGTTGCTGCCCGAACTTCAGGAATAGCCGGAAGGTGTCACGATAGGAACTGATGGTATGCGGGCTGACCTGCCGCTGCTGCATCAGTCGTTGTGTAAAGAAGCGCTCCAGAAGCGGCGCGAGGCCAGTATTGAGGGTCATGATCGATCCTCCCAGCGTCGCTCCAGGCGCCGCATCGCTTCGCGCATCAACTCAGGCCAGGCACTCAGATACCAATAGGTATCAGCGACATGCACGTGGCCAAGATAAGCGGACAGAATAGGCAGCCGACGCTCGGCATCCTCGCCAACGCGGTACCAGTGCAACAGTGTCTTCACGGCGAATCGATGTCTCAGATCATGTATCCGTGGTCCATGACTATCGGCTAAGCCGCGCAGCCCGATCTGGCGGGATAACGCATAGAAGGTTCGGTGAATCTCTCCCCCATCGAGGCGATTCCCTCGACTGGAGACGAATAAATAAGGTGAGTGTGGCCGTGCCGCCCAAAACTGCTGTCGTCGAGCGATGTAAGCGGCGAGAACATTGCAGGTCGAAGCATGCAGAGGCAATAAGCGTGACTTACCGAACTTCGCGCCGCGAACCGTCAACACGGCTGCCTTTAGATCAACGTCCTGCAGTTCGAGGTTGCGTGCTTCGCCAAGGCGCATGCCTGAGACGCTGAGCAATCCAAACAGACCGTGGTAGGTCAAAGGCCGCAACTTGTAATTGCTATCTGGCAATTTGAGAGCGGCACGCAACAAGCTCTGGATCTCATTATCTGTGTAGAAGTAGGGTTGTGCCCGCTGCGGACGAAACGGCAATAAGCTTTCTGGCGGTATCTGCGTACGCAGATCGGTGGCGCTGCGATAGCGAGCAAAGCCACGTACGAAGCGCAGTCGTTGGGCCCAGGTGGAAGGTTGCACAGCCGGGGACTGCTGCGCCCATCTCAGGGCTAAATGCTGAGTAATATAGGAGGCGCGGTGCTGCTCCATGAACGTAACGAAATCCAGCAACCTTGCTTCTGCCTCGCGCAACTTGAACCCTAAAGCGCGACGCATGCTCAGGTATTCGTAGGTGGCCTGTCGCAGTGTGTTCATTGCACACCTCCCGGCCACGGCAAAGCGAGCATGCGCAATGCGTCCAGGTCTACCTTGGCATAGATCTTCGTAGTTTGCGGACGGCGATGGCCCAACAGCTCGCCGATCTCGGTCAGCGAAGCGCCGTGACGCAGCATTTGAGTCGCCAGCGCGTGGCGAAACTGGTGTGCGCCGTTCGTGGGGGCAGTGACCCCGGCACGCTTGAGCGCGTTGCGCACCAGCGAGCCGATGGCACTCTGTCCCAGAAAACCGCGGATGGGTGCTTTGCCTCTCAGGAATACGCGGCGACTGGCGCTTGCTGGCCGGCCATATCGCAGGTACTCAGCTATTGCTTTACCGACATCATTGGGCAAGGGCAGTTCGGTGTGCTTTCCACCTTTAGCGCGAATGCTGAAGCGTCCCTCTTCCCAATCAATGTCATCGAGTTCAAGCAATAACACTTCGCTTGAGCGCAAACCCAGCCGGGCGAGTAAGAGCAGAATCGCGTAATCGCGTCGTCCAATTGCAGAGTGCCGTTCAATGGAGGCCAGTAGCTGATCTACTTGTTCGGGCGGTATCGCTCGTGGGATCGATGTCATCGACCAGTTGGCCACTGTTGGAACAGCAGCGGCCAGATCTAGCCTGATGTCACCCCGATACCGAGCGTATTGCAGGAACGAACGTAGCGCGGTGGTGAGCAGCTTGGCTCGTTTCAGATGCAGGCGCGGTGCTTCGCGCTGGACAAATCTCACGATGTCCTGGGGGCGCAGTCGTCCCAGCTGGACGGTTCTATTACCAAAATGGTGGCTCAGGAAACTCTGGATAAAACCCAGATAGTTGGGAATGGTCGCATTCGCTAAGGCGCGCTCTTGTCGTAAGTAACGTTCAAAACCGTGTAGGCATCGCTCAACTGGAGTTATACGGCGTGATGGTTCCTTCGATGCTCGTATCAGACGCTCGCGTCGCAGAAAATCCAGCAAATGCCTCAGGGCAGCAACGTCACTACGAGTCGGCCGTACTCGGCGTGCGCGATACCGCAGGTACTGGGCCGGATGGTCGGATGAAATGCTTCGTAACCGAATACCTTGCTTTCCCAGCCAGCTACTGAAACAAGCGGCAAGATGGACCCGCTGCCAAAGTGAGTTCGCGGCATATCCCTGCTCACTTATGCATTCCGTAAACGAACCAAGATGGTCTGCCAGAGGACCTTCCGGCGCACGCGACAGAACGACTTTGTCATTGATTGTGTACTTCACAGTCTTGACTCTCCTTTCTCCAAACAAGAGTTGAAAGGGGTCAGACTATGTCGACTCAATAACTATGATCCATCGGAATCGCTGGGTGGAAATGACATTACCCGGTAATAGTCCGGAACTCGGAATAGTGACGCAAGTCATGAAACCGAAAGTCTCGGATACCTGCATCCCGTTTCGCCCTATCGAATCGAAACTTCACATCGATAAGACGTTCGTTGGATCTGTTAGGTCAGCAACAATTTTAACGGTCTTCAGCGGACACCGTCTTCCCATTCCTTCAACTGCAACTGATATATATTCCATAACCTAAGCCAATTAAGACTCTGCGCGTGCCCCACGGCTTGGTATGTTTCTTTTGACGTCCCGAGCACATCTACAACATCAGTGTTCGGACAGCCCCTGTCGCAATGCCTCTAACATCGCCAATGCTTTATCTGAGTTACCATGATAGTTGGCATTGTTTCTCACCATCCCTGCCGCGAACCTTTCTGCTTCATCGTGACCGGACACTGCCTGCTCGATGATCAAATGGCTTTCCTCGGTCAAGATCCGAGCGATGTCCCGTCCAAGAGCACGCGCACTTGCTTTGTCATAGTCAAAGTTTTCATCGTTAAGTAGATCGGCACAATCTCCGTGCTCGCTGTACAATCGATCTCGATTTCCAGCGTCCAAATAGTTTCTCATGATCAAGCCGAAGTCCTGCGCGTCGCGTTCAAATCGTCGATCGGACCAGGCAACGATTTTCAATAGAGCGAGCCCGGCTAGCGAAGCGACTTTGACCACCAGATCGTCGGCTAGGCGAACGTCGATTGCATTGGCGTAAGCCTCACGAAATCCAACGGTGCTCATTTCTATTGCAAAGTCGGGCGGCCATACGATCAGACGAGTAGACTGCTCGAGGTTCCCAAAGGGAACGAGATCAATGATCGCTCCCTCTTCGTGTAGTAGACGTTGTTGCTGATTAGGGTGCGGTTGAAAACCTTCGTCGGTGATTAACGCCTCACGTAACCAGCCGAACTCTTCCCAGGCCTCTACGATGATTCCAAAATCAATGTCGTTTGTCGCCCGATGCACCGGCAAGTCGTACGCGTATTGCAAAATCAAATCCCGCGCCTGAGCGCCAACGATGAATAAGCGGAAGAGGCCCAGAAGTGCTGCCGTATGTACTACGCGACGGATGATATCGACTTGTCCGTCAGGCACTTTACTCGACAAGTCGAGCGATACATTGGTCATAGAGGATTTCAGCAGTTTCCAAATTCCTATCGTTGGCGGTTCTGATGAGATCAGCGTAAATCAGCAATGGCGGGACAACATGCTTATCCTGTTCGTCCCACTCATCAAACGCCCAAAACCTACGCAGCAACTCAGTCTCACCATTAGAGTCGCGACGCAGCCCTTGCTGAGCTTGCAACTTCGCAAGATTCGTTTCGCTGTAGATGGTAACTGCTTCCGGCCTAAGGTGACGGGTTATCAGCGCAGCGCCCACTTCCCCTCCCCAGAACGCTTGTGCCGGCAACTCTGCTTTCTGCCACCAATCCTGCGCACCTTCCTTGTGGAAACGCCCGATTAGAAGTTTAGGACGCAACTGCTCGGGATAGGCGGCGACCCATCGCTTTAGAAGTTCTTTCCGATTTTGAATCCGTCTACCGGGTTTGCCGTTGTCAATCAGATGGCCAAGCGATTTGAGATCGCTCATGATCCAATTGACAGCACCAAGAGAAATATCAGCTTCTTTCGCTTGCTGCCGATAAGGCTTCTCTTCTAACCCTGGATTGCAGAGCAACGCAAAAATCAAACGCGAGCCGGTAGCATTGAATGCTCTGGCGGGACGGGACTCACGGCTGTTCGACTCACGCGCTTTACGGCCACTGACAAATACGTGTAGACCCTCCTGCTTGAGGAACACATTTCCAGCCGTATCAAAAAACTCAACGCCGAGTTCTCGCAACTTCTCCGCCTGAGAAGGATTGATGTAGGAGGCAACAAGCGCCGTTGGACCGTGCTCTCGTTTGTACTTTGAAACTGCGGCAATGGCGGACCCGAGAGTATGACTATTCAGTTGACCCTTGATTTCGACCCAGTAGCGCCATCGTTTCCTCCCATCCTTGATCACCGCTATCCCATCGGGACCTTCACGCGTGGGCGACTCAGCCTCAACCAAGGCCTGCAGTCCTGTCGAATCAACAAGGCTGCGGGTAGCCTGGTCTAGGGTGCTTTCCGTAGCCAAATTAACTTTCGAGTTTTTCTTAGGCCTTTCGCTAGTCAATGCTGAATGCTCTCCCCTTCTGCGTTCACATTATACACGTGTTCACGTATTGTGAACATAGCCCAAACGTGAACTCATCGGTTTTTTGTTTAGTTCCGAGGCGTATTGGACTCTTTACCTTCTCAAGCGCTAGACTGTCGCAATCCCTGAAGAGCTAAAGTCTAAACCTCACAGTTCCATGGAAGCTTAGATCATGGATAGCGACGAGATTCTCAAGGCTGAGCTACAAACGGCGTTAGTGGAATGTCAGCGTCTCCGCGACGAAAATGCGCAGCTCCGCCTTAGAGTTCATCAATCATCAGACATCCTCTCTCCAAAACCGAAGAAATCCTGGGCGCATGACAATAATAAAGTGGCATCATCGACAACGGTGACAAATGACTCGCGGCCGGAAGTAAAAGTGTCTTTATTCAGAAGCCTGTTTCGCGGAAGGGATGATGTATATGCGCTCAGGTGGGAAGGAAGAAGCGGGAAGAATGGTTATTCACCGGCGGGTATTCGCGAATGGGAACAGGCGCCTTCTGCTGGTGGCCAAAAAAAGTTCTTTCGCTACGGCAAGCTGTTCCAACTAAGCGAGGAAGTGATCAAGGATCATCTGCTCGGGAAGCAAACAATTGGCGTCTATCCTCTCCTGCAGGACGATACATGTTGGTTCGTAGCAGTAGACTTCGACAAGAAAAGCTGGGAAGCGGATGCCTGCGCATTCTTGAAGACGTGTCACGAGATTAACGTGCCTGCAGCGCTGGAGCGTTCGCGATCGGGCAATGGAGGCCATGTCTGGATATTCTTCACGAGTCCGATACAGGCGGCACTCGCGCGAAAGCGCGCAAGCGCCGTCTTGACCCGCACGATGGAGCGACGCTATGCGATGGGTCTCGACTCCTATGATCGGCTTTTTCCAAGTCAGGACACAATGCCCAAGGGCGGATTCGGAAATCTCATAGCACTGCCCTTACAGCACGGTCCTCGCGAAAACGGCAACAGCATCTTCGTAGATGATCAACTCCGGCCGTACCACGACCAGTGGGCATTCCTCTCCTCGATGAAACGATTGGCCCCGGACGAAATTCAAGCACTTCTACGCAAGATGTACCCAGTCGGCGACGTCATTAACATCAAACACAGTGCGTCCGATTACGACGAAGCGAGTGATCCGTGGATCGTTCCGCCGTCTGGACGGCTTCCCGATAGGGATATCACCGAACCGTTACCTCAAAGCGTATCGATCACACTTGGAAATCTGATTTACATCGAAAAGAAAGACTTACCTGACGTGTTTCTGGATCGCTTAATTCGCCTCGCCGCGTTTCAGAATCCGGAGTTTTACAAGAATCAAGCGATGCGGCTTTCGACTTTTGGCAAACCCCGCGTCATTGGCTGCGCCGAAGACCTGCCTCATCACGTAGCTCTGCCTCGTGGCTTGCTGCAGGAAGCGCTCGACCTGTTCCGTACCCAGAGCATCGCAGTCGACCTGACCGACCATCGCTTCAGTGGAGTTCCTGTTCAGGTCGACTTCCACGGCGATCGTCGTGCTGGGCAGACAGAAGCGGCAAAGGCATTGGCTTCTTGCGATGAAGGAATCCTTTGCGCTCCGACCGCTTTTGGCAAGACGGCTATTGCTGCGCAACTGATTGCGATGCGTAAAGTGAACACGCTGGTGTTAGTTCATCGCCGTCACTTAATGGATCAATGGCGGGAGCGATTGGCGCTCTTCCTCGGACTTAGCACGAAGGAAATCGGCCAGATTGGAGGCGGAAAGTCCACAAAAACCGGGCGCCTCGATGTAGCAGTTATACAGAGCCTGATTCGAAAGGGCGAGGTTAAGGATTTAGTGGCCGAATACGGCCAGGTAATTGTAGACGAATGCCATCACGTCTCCGCCTTTTCATTCGAGCGAGTGCTGAGAAAGGTCAAGGCAAAGTATGTAGTTGGACTGACGGCGACTCCAATTCGCAAAGACGGTCACCATCCAATCATCCTCATGCAATGCGGACCCATTCGCTTCAACGTGAGCAGCAAGCGGCAAGCTGCAGCTTCAGCTTTTCAATACGAGGTGATACCCAGGGTGACGACCTTCAGCGTACCTGCCGAACGGAATGGTATTGGCATTCAGGATATCTACACGGCTCTGATTAATGACGACGATCGAAATAACCTCATCGTTGCCGATGTTGTGTGCGCAATCGAAGACAAGCATTTTCCGCTGCTGCTTACTGAACGCACCGATCACTTGCAGCTCTTGCTTGAGAAACTAGAGCGACTCGTGCCGAACGTCTTCGTGATGAAGGGAGGATTGGGTAAAAAACAACGAGACGCGCTTGTTTTGGAGATTGGTGCAGTTCCGGAGAACCAACAGCGGGTCATAATTGCGACCGGGCGTTACATTGGTGAAGGCTTCGACGACGCTCGCCTGGACACCCTGTTCCTCGCTATGCCCATCTCGTGGCGTGGCACTTTGCAGCAGTATGTGGGGCGACTCCATCGGCTACATGAGAACAAACAGGTAGTTCGAGTCTATGACTATGTAGATGCTTCAGTGCCAGTGCTGAATCGTATGTACGAAAAGCGGTTAAAAGCGTACAAGGCTGTCGGCTACACCGTGGCGCGGCCGTTTGGGGAGGAAGAATTTCAAGCTGATCTAAGATTCGCTGCCATCGAACGAATCGCAGTCCAATCGGCTATTGCTTTTGAGGAGGAGCGAGGCTGCAAGGTCGAAAGTGTAGAGAGCGACACTCGTGGCTTTGATCTGATCTCGCGCCGAGCGCTCTCCGAGACAACACAAGGAACAATCGAAACCCGCTTCATCGAGGTAAAAGGACGAGCCGCCGTTGGTGAGATCGCCCTTACTGCTAATGAGTACAAAACGGCGCAGCGCTTGGGTGAAGACTACTGGCTTTACGTCGTGTTCAACTGCGCGTCTCAACCTCAGGTAACGCTCATCCAGAACCCCGCTCGCTTCGATTGGGAACCGTTGTCAAAGATTGATTGCTACCGCATAGGACCGGAAACTCTTTTGAACAATGTGAGGGCGGTCGAAAGCGAGTGACGTGACCCCTTCTCTGGTTATGCGGAGGCCAGGAGTGCAGGAAAATGTCACCGATTCGTCACTCGACTCAATGCAAATCGATGAAAATTGATGTCAAATGTTGCTATTGAAAGTGCTCTTGTAATGGCTGCAACCTGTTGAAGAGTTGTAAGTTAATGTCGCTAAGCGTCACTGCATGTGAAAGACCGCAGTGGACCATTGAGCGCGTTCGCAATGCGG
>JAMQPH010000003.1 GCA_023717605.1 Pyrinomonadaceae bacterium | reverse complement strand
CTGATTGAGGATCCGGGAAAGGCGCTTGGGCGACATCGGCAGTTCCCTCGCGACCTGGTCTAAGTCGAGGCCAGGATCAGTATATTTTTCGGCAAGCACGCGTAAGACTTCTCGCAAGGTGTTGTAGTTGTGCTCTCTGTGCAAGTGGGGACAGGTGGCAATAGGCAAGATCTCGCACAAGGCATGAACGATTTCATGATCGCTGTTGTTACTTTGATCGCTCAGTATGAACTCGCCTCTGATGCATTCGTTGAGATCACCCGGGCAAATAGTCTCTCGACGCAGGATCAGCACTGGGGTCTTGGGGTAGATGCGGCGCAGTTCGCTAAGGTAAAGCCGGCGCACCGGAAGCTGTGCGATCCCGATTACGATCAGGTTAATAGCATCTGCTTCGTTCAGGCTCTGTTTATCTCCAGAGCGAACCGGGATCAAGTGTGCGGAGGGTACCCCTCGCAAGGCTGAGAGCGTATGCTCACAACAGTCAACGGCCATTATACGCAACGCTACTTCAGTTTTAGTCATAAATTCATTCCCCCTAAGTGCCGCTCTTGGCAAAAGGATCTCGCCAGTTTGAATCCTGGGCCTTAATGACCCCGCACGCTGAGTTCAGTTTTTGGGTAAGCTCGAAGAGGACTACAAACAAATTACTTTCTGGTATCTTAACCGCTGACGCCTGTCGGAGAATGGAAGGTCAGTTCCCTTGGTGTTTTACGCAGAGAGAGGGGCGACGGTGAGGTTGACAACACCAGTTGCGGCCTGCCGCAAGCTCTGAGGTATCCGCCCGCCGTCCCTCTTTCTTCGGGCCTCCGTCGCATCCGTAGACGGAAGCCCGAAACTCATTCAGTTAGAAAACGCAAAGACCACTTACCACAGTATTTCGTTTCCCTTCCGCATGGTCCACAACTACTACGCTAGCGCACAGATTGGCTCGAATAGACTCCCTTCACTCCACAGATCCCCACCCAGATCATTGCGTTCTTATTGTAAACTTGTTGAAGAGTGGTGACGCTTCGATGACATTTAGTAATTGTGACATCATTCCGAAAATGATTCTTGACAAACCGATCGCATGCTCATTAGACTGCGTACGTCTTTCACCAGTAGTACTAGACATCCCGACCTGATGTCCTAGAAATAATAATTACGAAAGGGTTTTTCGCAGTCTCTGGCGGCCCCGATCCGCTCGTCAGTAACAGCATCAAGCAGTGACCCCACTCTACCACTGTCTGCTGACGCTGAAGTTCGCGAACGGGGCTTTTCAGGCACTGGCCGGGCAAAGCTCGTCAATTTTCTGAACCCGAGTTTGAAGTAGATCCATTAAACAGCCCATTTCGTTTTGGGCAAAGGTTGTTGTAGATCTGATATTCGAATGGGGTTGTCAGAAGGGCACTCGCTTGGACACTTCCTGATCGTAAGTTGGCAGAGGCCTAGTACACTCAGATCCCCGGCCCCGACACTCACTAATTAATGAACGAGTCTTTGGATACGCGCCTCGGCGTGAAGGTAGAGGTCTGTCTGCCCGGCGCTTTGGGTTCGGTTAAAAGAATATTCCATCAAGTTTCTAAGAAGGGACCATCGACATTGAGAAATCAAAACCGCGATCAAATGATGGGTTATCTTCAACGGTATTCATCAAGAGCAGCTATTCTTCTATTGCTTATTCTAGTTACCACTGCCCTGGTCCAAGCGGGCTACGGCACGAGATTCAGTCGTCACTTCATTGGCGGCGTTCAAGTGCCGCCCGTTGTGGTCGCTGATTCAGTTGAGCCGACATTCAGTTCGCAACGCCATATTCGCAACAATGTCCGGCCTGAAGCAGCCACCTCGACTAATGCGTTTATGATTGAGGCAGAGTCTGGCGTGCTCAGTTTACCAATGACCCTGGCGTCAGATGTCAAAGCATTCGGCAATCTCTACGCCACTTCGAATGTGAAGGATTCTGGCAGCATCACTTTTACGATCAACATCGAGGAGTCTGGAGATTACATGATCTGGGGTCGCGTTCTTGGATCAACTCCTGGTCAGGGTTCTTTCTCCGTTTCAGTCGATGAAGGTGATGAAGATGTCTATGACTTAGCTAAAGGCCCTTGGTCCAAAGACTGGCAATGGAAGAGATTTAATGCAAGCGCTGGCGAAGAGCCTTTGGCCCTGAATCCGCGCAGCTTCAACCTTTCACAGGGTGAGCATCGCATCGTCTTTCGCGGACGAGAAGCCTACGTGGGACTGGACTGTCTGGTTATCTCTAAAGATCCCAACTTCGTGCCAACTGACCCCGTTCCAGTGCCTAACTCCACATTGACCCTTAAGCCCACATCACCGTCGACCCCCGTCTTAACCTTGGCGCCCTCCGGACTCGTGGCGGCATGGGGATTCAGCGAAGGCTCAGGCACGAGCGTTAGCGACGCTTCCGGCAACGGTCATACCGGCACGATATCCGGCGCAACGTGGAGCACACAGGGGAAATTCGGTAGATCACTTTCCTTCGATGGCGTCAACGACTGGGCAACGATCAACTCCACGGCGCTGCTCAACCTCACCACAGCCATGACGCTTGAAGCGTGGGTTTTTCCTACGACCACCAGCGGTGTGCGAGACATCCTTATTAAGGAAGGTGCTAGTCACGACTTCTATAACCTGTACGCGCGCAATGCCGGGGGTTTTCCCGAGTCGAATGTTTTCGTGGGCGGCGCCAATCGCACCAGCGAGGGCGCGGTTTTGGCCGTCAACACTTGGACCCATCTGGCAGGGACATATGACGGCACGACCCTCCGGCTGTTCATC
>JAMQPH010000898.1 GCA_023717605.1 Pyrinomonadaceae bacterium | reverse complement strand
CAAGAACACTTGATGTTTCAATGCATAAAGTAGACGGGAGGGCCGCAGAACCACTGATGCTAGAAGAAGTGGAATTATCGTCAGTTTGGCGAGGCTAATCCCCATGATCGTATACTGATTCTCAAACGGGATAGCAATGATTGGGACTACAGCCAGAATCCACAGCTGAGACCTTGTCCTCCGCATGGTGCGAATTGGACTTCGGATAGTTCTCTCACTTACCATCATCAGCCTCGCTCATCAACAGCAACATCTACTGGTCCATTAGCATCACCGATCTGTCCAGAGCGCTTACGTGTTGGCAGAGCCTCTCGAGCATTTTCCATGACCTCTCGCAGGTAACCTGCCACGGACGAAGCTTGAAACTGATTTGCTGCTAGCAGCGACTGGCGTACAAGGTGAGAGCGCAGGTCTCTGTCGTCGCGAAGTCGCTCCAATCCGTTTCTGAGTGCCTCGAGATCAGGTTCATCGACGATCAGTGCACAGTCGTGGTTACGAAGAAACTCTGCAAGGAAGCAGTCCTTTGGCAAGTGAGCCAGGATAGGCCGCTGACTGATTAAGGCATCGATTACCTTTGTCGGGAAAATTGTCGCGATCTCCTCGCCGGCAATCGAGCCATGGAAACCGTGGGGTAAAAGTACTATGTGCGCCTGGCTCAGCCGCTGCAGTAAGACACTGCGCGACACAACATCGACTGTGACCTTACTACCGCGAAAACCTAGCTTCTCTAGATAACTACGCTGAGTTCCTGTAAGCAGCGTTAGATGTACATCAGGAACAGCCTGCACCAACTGCGCAAACCTGGTAGCCGCTTCAACGTTAGACTCGCCGATGTTCCCGAACAATAGAAGCTCTAGTGGAGTTTGAACCGTCTCGACCTCCGACACGCACAAATTGGGCAGCGATTCATTAAAGGTGTGCAGCAACGGAGAGCATCGAAGACCGGGATAGTTCTTCGCATAGAGCCTCTGCATACCTTCGCTCATAACGAAGACATGTTGTGCCATGGTGAAAACACGAGGCTGTAACCAGTTCGCGAGCCGGCTTTTGGGGAATTGTTCCAGGTAAGTATTGTGAAAGTAAGCGAAAAGCGGCTTACCGGTCAGCCAGGCGAGCAGGTAACCCGCGAGAAGGAATGTCTCATCTGGAAAGACCGCCATTATCGCCTGGCATCGATGAGCAAGTAGGGTCCAGAGGGCCCGCAGAAGTAGCCAGGGAAATTGCGCCCAGCGAATCCAACGCGCACCTCGCCACCCATCTGGGGGTTGCAAGGTAGCGTATAAAAGAGTCGGCCACTCTTCCCGCCATTCGACTCGGGGACAAGCGACATAGTATGCACCTAATACGATCATCTCGTCCGGCTTGAATTGCCGAACAAGATTTCCAATTATCACACCAGTGCCAGTCGGAGCTGGTGGGATGCTCCTAGAGAGAATTAGGGTTTTCGGGAATAGATTCATCTTAAGCGCTCAACCCATCTAAAGCTCGCAAAGTGGAAAATGTGCTCGAAGTAGATCTGAAATGTAACAGATAAGATCGCCTTCGCAGTTTTTGTCAGAGTATTCATATCTCATATTCTCTCTGGTTGTGCTCTCCGTAATCTCGAACGCCTCAAGAATCGAGCACGAGTTTTGGCAACCATCGCCGACATTGAAAACCTCGCGTTACTTTTAATCCGGCGCGTGAGTCCGTTTCAAAGCGTCCGGGTCGAACATTGAAACGCTGGACTCGCTGTTCGCGGTTGCTAATCTATATGAACACCTGGCTTCTGATTCAAGCCAATACTGACTCCGGTGACGTCACCACGAATCCGCTAAATGGCTAAACCGCTTATTCCTTCAGAAATAGACGGTGAACAGCGCCTTCTCGATCAGACTTGAGCTACAAGTTCCCGGCTGGTCCACGATGTGTAGATCTCTTCCATTATTTTCTGCAACGAGATCGACACTTCCCAGGATGGGTAATGGCTCTTAATCTTTGAGAGATCGGAGATGTAACAAATGTGGTCGCCCTGGCGATTTTGATCGATGTACTCGAAATTCATCTTCTGTCCGGTCAGAGAATGAATCATCTCAAAGGCTTCGAGGATCGAACAGGAGTTCTGTCTGCCGCCACCGATGTTGTAGACCTCCCCGGGCGTCGGCGATTCGATAAACAGCTCGATGAACCGCGCAACATCGCGCGAGTGAATGTTGTCCCGGACCTGTTTGCCTTTGTATCCGTAAACCTGATAAAGACCTCCCGTTATGTTGACTTTGGCCAGGTAGCTCAAGAAGCCGTGGAGTTCCACGCCAGAATGGTTTGGGCCAGTTAGACATCCGCCCCGAAGACAGCACGTATTGATTCCAAAGTACCGGCCGTATTCCTGAACCATCACATCCGCTGCAACCTTGGAGGCTCCGAATACAGAGTGCTTGGATTGATCTATTCGCATGTCTTCCCTGACTCCGTTGTAGTCTTCGGGCTGAGAATATTCCCACCTGGTCTCCTGTTCCTGAAGGGGTATCTCGTTGGGCGCGTCGCCGTAAACCTTATTGGTGGACATGAAGACGAATACGGCTTGAGGAACGCTCCGGCGCACGGCCTCGAGC
>JAMQPH010000883.1 GCA_023717605.1 Pyrinomonadaceae bacterium | reverse complement strand
TGACCTCCTTTGGGTCTTGTGACGGTAGTTTTATTGCCTTCATTCATTAACGCGCAAAACGTCAGGGGAGGCGAGTCTGGTTCTCGCCTCCTGACGTGCAGGGAGAAATTGAACTGGAGACTTCAGCGAACCATGGCTATGATCTCAACCGTTTCATAGCTGCTTTGGGCCAGCTCGCTCTTCGAAGAAATCGCTGCCAGTTGGCGTTCGATGGCTCGCTCTTCAGCGGACTTCCGGAACTGCCGACCTGTTGGCTCGCCCGTGGTCCAGACCTCGGAAAGAAAGTAGCGTTGACCGTAGCGATGAAATACCAGCTTCCCCTGCTCCGGGGCTATGCGTGCCCGGATCGAGTTCGTCAATTGGATGATGGCGGCATTGGAGTCCTGGTTTCTGATCAGTAGTGTGTCACCACTTGCTGTGAAAGCTCTTACCGAGTACTCGCCGGCCTTTAGTGACTTGCCACCAACGGTGAATTCGAACGGGACATCGGCAACGACTGAGCTGGATTGAGCGTGGGCGGAAACTAGTGCCGCCATCAACGCAACCCCAGCTACGAGCATTAACATCGTGAGGCCTTTTAGAATGTGCTTTTGCATATTTACTCCTCTTGCCTTTCCAGGCGATGGTCGAAAGCGGTTCGACCTCAATGAGCGTAGTAAGTGGGCGATCGTTTGATCAGCTTCTTACCGGTAGTGGCTCAATCTATATTAATTCGGGAGCCGCGCTCTCTATAGCTATTTACGTACCACGCACATTGGCGATGGGTGATTCAGAGAAGCTGGTGCAGTAAACCCGGTCCACAGCAGCAGTTAAGCGAGGTCAATCGGAGATTCCTGTTTTGCGGAGGACTTACTCGCGGCACAGCGAACCCTATCTCATCGGCTAGCCCACGTATCTGTTCGGATAGATTTGGGCAAGGTTGCGTGAGGCCCTGAACTGTGGAGGTACGCGGAACGAGGGCTGAAGGCGCGGGCAGAGGGTACATGGCAACGTCACAGAGATTCTCGATTGGCTCTTCAAGAAACAGAAAAAGCTGATTGCCAATCGATGATCTGCGTGGATTGATGTTTCGCTTACAGCTTACTTGGGAACCACGCTAAGAACCTTGTCCTTATAGATCACGTTAAAGAACTCGCCAGCCAGTTGTTGGTTAAGAGTCTTAAGCATTGTATGTTGTTCTAGCGCCGCGACCTTGTTCTTAGCAGCTAGAAATACTACTCCTAAATTGAAGTATGCTTCAGCATAGTCCGGTTTAAGAGATATTGCCTGCTTATAAGACTCAATTGCTTCCCTCGACCGACGCATCTTGTAATATGCAACCCCAAGGTTATTGTGTGCTTCTGCTAAATCAGGCTTGAGGCTGATGGCATGTTTGCAAGCTGCGACTGCTTCTCTATAGCGCCCCATCTTGCGGTAAGTGACAGCCATATTGCTGTACATTCCAGCATCGTTCGGTGTCAGTTGAACAGCGTGTTTGTAAGATTCGAGCGCCTCTTTGTACCGACCCAATTCGTCATAAACATAGCCTAGATTGTGGTACGCTGCCGCAAACTCAGGGTTGAGTCGGATCGCTTGTTTGTACGCCTCAACAGCTTCCACATACCGATTAGCCTTAAAATGCTTAACACCTAGACGAAAGTAGGTCATCGCATCTTTTGACTCTTGCTGTTTGAGAGGTCCGCCTTGCGCCCATGTTGGGGCAGTAGCTGTCGCGAAGAGGATTGAAACCAACCAAATAATTCTCGTCCGTTTCATCACGCCCCCCATCTTCTTTTTTGATTGCCAAACGTCTTCGCGGCATGCGCTTGAAAACGTTTGGCAACTCCGGTGGCGATATAGGTCTTTCGAAAAACCCAAGGGAAGGGGTATTTCAGCCAAGCCGTAGACTGGCCCAGTTTGCTTTTTGATCAAGCGTCACTGCTGACCAGCAATGACTGTGACTAGCTGACGCTTAGTTTTGCTTTTCGCCAGCTTCGACTCCTTTGCCAGATTGCGCTCGGTGCGGCTCCGTACCAGATCGCGCCCCGTGTCGCTGCCTGCCATCCAAACCTGAGACAGGAAATACTGGTCGCCATAGCGGTTGAAGATGAGCTTGGATTGCTTCTGTACTTCAGTGTTCCGATTAGGCATGGTCATGACAGTGTGGCTATCACCATGACCATCCGCGCTCTTGATCACTAGCCGATCATAGGATGAGGTCAAAGCGATGCGCCGCAGTGTGTAGTTGCCGGCCGGAAGTTTCGTGTCCTCGACGGCAAAGTCAAACGGAATGTTGCCCGCGATACTGTTCTCAGACCGTCCTTGTGCGTTGACTGAGACAGCCGCCAGCACGAGCAGGAGACTTAACATTGTGATGGTTCCAAAAGCTTGCTTTTTCATAATGACCTCCTTTGGGTCGTGTGAAGGTCGCTCGATTGCTGCCTTCATCCATTAACGCGTAACGAGAACAGAAAAAGGGCCAAGCGTCCGACAAAATTGCTGACTCAGTAGCTGATGGAGTGCGGAAGCTGATAGGCAGGTAGTGGCATATTTTGAGCCTTATAGAGAACGATCCACGAAATCACACGAAGCAACGAAATTAATTTAGTGCCACTCAGACCCGAGCGGAGCCACTCAACATACAGAACCATTTGCCGTAGCCAATGGATCCCACCACTCAACCCGAGCCCAGCCACGCAACCCGAGCATTAGTCACTCAACACACAGAACCATTTGCAGTAGCCAATGGATCCAACCACTTAACGTAAGCAGGAGCCACCAGACCCGCGGTTAGTTTCCATGCAGTCTCGATCAGATCGCTAAGGCAAATGTTTGAGCGGCGTGCTTACGTTGAGTGCAGGGATCCATTGGCTACTGCAAATGGTTCTGTAT
>JAMQPH010000853.1 GCA_023717605.1 Pyrinomonadaceae bacterium | reverse complement strand
CGCTTTGGCACTCTCATTGACACGGCAGAGCAGTTCGTCACGCGCTCGGATCGCGGGTGTCTGGCCTCGGAGCTGGCGGGTGAGCTCCAGGTCCCCGTCAAGGAGCCTCTGCTCAAGCTCGTCAACGTGCGCCGCCTCGTGCGAAACGAGGTCACCGGTCACTACGTGTATTTCGCGACCGACCGGACCAAGCGCACTGAGCAAGTGCATCTGCGCCACAGCCCGGTGACCGCGGAGTCGGTGCCCTTCATGCGTGACCCCTTGGCGCAGACCTCGCACGAGACAAGAGCGGCCATCGTCCTGTTCTTCAGCACGCTGGACGAGCGCCAACGCCGACTGTATGCCGGGCTCGAGTCCTTGCGCCTGGGACATGGCGGGGACAGACGCATCGCCGAGTTGACCGGGCTGGATGTCCACACCATCGCCAAGGGGAGATCCGAATTGCTCGAGCGCGACGTGCAAGTCGAGCGCATTCGGCGTCCCGGCGCAGGACGTCCGCGGCTGGAAAAAAAACCCCGGAAGTCATCGACGCGATTCAAAAGCTGATGGAGCACCACACCGCGGGCGACCCAATCAACGGCCTCAAGTGGACGCGCAAGACGACCTTGAAGATCAGTCGTGAGCTGCACAAGGCCGGCATCATGGTGTCGCCAAAGACCGTCGGCCGCTTGCTCAGGGGCTTGAAGTTCTCGCTGCGTGTCAATCACAAGAAGGTCGCCGGCAGATCCAGTCCCTTTCGCAACCAGCAGTTCGAGTACATCAACCGCACGCGCCGGCGCTTTGAGCGTCAGGGCTGGCCGGCCATCAGCATCGACACCAAAAAGAGGGAGTTGGTCGGGCGCTTCAAGAACGCGGGTGCGACCTGGGAGACCACGCCAGTCCTGGTCAACGACCACGACTTCAGGACCGATGCGGGCGGCATCGCCATCCCGTGGGGGCTCTACGACACTCAGGCCAATCGCGGGCAGGTCTTTATTGGTACCTCCCACGATACGCCCGCATTCTCAGTCACTGCACTTGCGCAATGGTGGACCGGAGCAGGCCGCGAACGCTACTCACAGACCAAGCGCCTGCTCATCCTCGCCGACTGTGGTGGCAGCAATGGCTCCCGCACACGGGCTTGGAAGTACGAGCTACAGACCCGCTTCTGCGATCGCTTCGGGCTCACGGTCACCGTCTGCCACTACCCCCCGGGCACATCCAAGTGGAACCCCATCGAGCATCGCCTCTTCAGTGAGATCAGCAAGAACTGGGCTGGCCAACCCCTCGAGAGCTACGACACCGTGCTCAACTTTGTTCGCACCACGAAGACCGAGACCGGTCTTGTCGTCAATGCCACACTGCTCGACGGCGACTACCCAACCGGCATCAAGGTATCCGCGGCGCAGATGCACAAGGTGAACCTACGCCAGCACAGGGTTCTGCCGATGTGGAACTACACTCTTGTTCCCGCACGCTCGAAAATGTAATTTTATTCTTGCGCGGACCCTAAGTGAGCGTACTGTACACCGATGAGGTAGTCCCATGAACCGACGCGCTGCTGTCCAGGCATTGAGCTT
>JAMQPH010000848.1 GCA_023717605.1 Pyrinomonadaceae bacterium | reverse complement strand
GGTCGGCGTTCCCTTCGTCAAGAGCACGGAGTGCAGCCTGCTGATAGATTCGCGGTTGCATCATTAATGGAGCCGAAGGGGCTGCTGCCAGGAGACTTTCCGACGTGCCCTGTTGCATTGCTCCATTTGCCTGGATCATTGCAGCGCGCGAATTATCGTTGACACCCAGCTCAGTCATTTTCTGACGTACAGCCTGGGAACGTCCTGGCAGATACTGATCAATCTGGGGAAGCATCATCTGCAATCCACCAAGCAGTCGGCGCGCGTTAACCTGCTCTAGTTCCGCCGCGGATGGCTCAGTCGTGGGGTTGTTTTGTCCGCCGCCACCGCCACCTGCGCCGCCACGTCTGCCTCGGAAGTTGTTGGCGCCTCGTTGACTACCGGCTGGCGGTGGCGTGGCTTTGAGTGCCGCGTCGATCAAGTTTCCCAGCAGGCTCGTATACGTCGAAGGCGTCAACGTTTGGGCGCTGTTACTCAATGAAGCCGGAGTAGGAGTGGTGCTTTCCGCAGGAGGCCGAGGTCCTGGTCGCAACAAAGTGAGTGCGAGTGTGCCGGCGTCAAGCGTTGATAGCATGTTTGCTGATTGAAGCCGCTTGACAAGCTTGTCTTCGAGCTTCGCCGCCGCGTCCTTATCTTTTGTCTGAAGCTGGGCCAGCACCTGGGCGAGAGAACGGGAATACTGACCTTTGTCGAGCATCTGTTCAGCGTTTTGCAACGCCAGTTTAGGATCCAGTTCCGCAACCTGCGCCAGCAAACGTTCCTCAAGACTATCTTCGGACTCAAAGCGCGAATTGCCGGTGCCGGCCGGTGGGGTTGGAGGTCGCGTAGCAGCCAGTAATTGATAAGCGAGTGTGACATCGTGACGAGCGACTGCCAGTACCAACTCCTGACGAAGCTGGCTACTGGTTCTTCCCCGATTGGGCCCTCTACGCTCGTCCTGGCCAGGGTTCGCACTCGCGTTTCGCATCATCTCGGCCACACCCTCGGCCGCGAGCGCGAATAGAGTTCGAGAGCGACCTTCGTTGCGTTCCCATAGCAAGTCGGCGGAGCCAATCTGGACCCGTACACGGTTTTCCGGCAGCCTCAGCAGTTGGGCCTCATCAACGACTTGTTCAAGCAGAGTGTAAGCCTTCTTTTCTTTCTCGGCTTTTTCCTTTTGCTGTTGCTCTTCGGTAGGATTCAGGCTTGGTGCTTCCTGTGCGGCGACGAAGGACGCAGATCCAAGCGTGAGCCCGAGAACAAAGACCATTGTCATCCAGATCTTCATAAATTCTTTTACCTCGCTGGCTGGGTTCGTAGATACCTGGCGCTGTTTGCAAAGGTCTGTTAGACGCCGGACTACGGGGAAGAGTTTGGCATATAGTAACTTGGAAAGGGTAAACGGGTAAAAGGGAAAGCGGGTAAAAGGGGATGGGCTGAGGCCTTGCGTGACTTAGTAGTTTTGTAACTATCTCAGTCACACCGTGGCTTTAACCCGGTGTCAAAGCGCGGTATCGACACCCTGGAGCCGTTTTTAACGGTTTTCCTTGGCGTCTCATTCACTCGGCCCACTTCACAACCGTTAAAACGGTTAGAAATCGGAGGGCAGAGTCCTGCCACCGGGCTGAAGCCGCGGTGAGAATGAGAGCACGCAAGCCAGAAATTTGTGCGTAACCTTTTTCCCTTACCGCAGTTTATGTAGGTAGAGAGCAGATATGGCCGCCGGAAAACCTGCATCGCTGGGAGCCGCGGATGGGGCGCATGAGCGCCTCCTGGTTGAAGCCGCGCAAAGAGACCCTGCCAGGTTTGCCGACCTTTATGAGAATAACTTTGAACTGGTCTACGCCTACATTGCGCGACGCGTGGGCGACCGCGCGACGGCAGAGGACCTCACTTCCGAAGTCTTCAAGAAGGCGCTCGAAAACTTGCCTCGATTTACTTGGCGGGGAGTGCCATTCGCCGCGTGGCTATTGAGAATCGCCGCCAACATGGTGGCGGACCGATCCAAGCACACCGTTAGAACAGTCGATCTCACCGACCTGGAGGACGCGGCGGAGAGCGTTCAGTTTGGTCTTGAGGAAGTCGAACAACGAGCCCGGCTCTTCCGGCTGGTTGATCAGCTTCCTTCGGATCAAGGGCGAGTTGTCAGGCTGCGGTTTGCTGAGGAGAAGAGTATTCGGGAGATCGCGCAGGAGTTGGGACGCACCGAGGGCGCTGTGAAACAGCTTCAGTTCCGTGCTCTCGAAAATCTGCGAACACAATTTGGCGACAAGCCGGGTGACGAGAATGGTTGAGAGTCTTGTAGAACAACTCGATCAGGCGGTAACGGCGGTGCTCGCTAACGGGCAGGTCGCACTACGCATGAACGCCGACTTGGATCCATTGGTACGCCTTGCCGTTGAGATGCGCGATCTTCCGCGCCATGATTTTCGAGCCCGTCTCAGGGAAGACCTGGAAAGGATAGCGAACATGACCACCAGCAAAGCAACATCAGCAGCCGATCTCAAATCTCAGATCTCAGATCTCAAATCTTCGAAACCAGCGCGTGAAGGCTTTCATACGGTCACGCCTTATCTCGCAGTTAAGGAAGCTCCGCAATTGATTGAATTTGTGAAGAAAGCATTTGGCGCGGAAGGAAAGATCTACGGAATAGGATCTCAAGGGGGTCTCCACGCCGAGTACAAGATTGGCGACTCGATCATAATGATTGGGGGCGGCGAGGCGTGGCGCGGAACGCCGATGCCGACCGCACTCCATCTTTACGTGGACGACGTCGACGCTGTCTATCAGCGTGCACTGGATGCCGGCGCCACCTCAATGAACGGGCCGATTGAGGATCATGGAGAGCGCGTCGCCGGTGTCAAAGACCTTTCAGGCAATGAATGGTATATCGCGAAGCGGTTGACAGGTTCGCACACCGACGAGGGTCTACACAGTGTGAATGTCTATCTTCATCCGCTGGGCGCCGACCGCATGATCGAGTTTTTGAAGCCGGCTTTTGGAGCTGCAGAGGTGGCGGTCTATCGGCTTGAGCCGGGCGGCCCCGTGGTCCACGCGAAAATCAGAATCGGAGACTCGGTTCTGGAGATGGGGGAGGCTCATGGTCCGTATCAGCCGATGCCGACGATGTTTTTCCTTTACGTCGACGACGTGGATGCCTGGTATCAGCGAGCCGTGGCGTCAGGCGCTACCTCGATGAGCGAGCCGGCGGATCAGGGCTATGGCGCTCGTGTTGCCGGAGTGAGCGATCCGTTCGGCAACACCTGGTACATCGCCACACCACTTCAGGAGATTGGAACTTGAACTGGAAGTCTTTAGAATAAGGATCTAAATCAGTCATCACTTCAAAACAGAAAGGCAAAGCACATGCTTGAAACAGGAAAGCAGTTTCCGGATTTCTCTCTTCCGAATCAGGACGGGAAGACAGTGAAGCTCGGCGATTTCGCCGGCAAATGGTTGGTAGTCTACTTTTATCCGAAAGACGATACGCCCGGTTGCACGATTCAGGGAAAGTCTTTCACAGCCAGCAAAGAAGACTTCGACGCCGCGGGAATTTCAGTCGTCGGCGTTAGCCAGGACGATGTCGCCTCCCACAAGGACTTCTGCAACAAGTTTGGCTTCACGATCGACTTGCTTGCCGATACGAAGGCGGAATTGCTCAAGGGCTGCGAGGTGGGTCAAAGCGAATACAAAGGCACGATGTATTGGGACCGCACCTCAATTGTCGTCGACCCAAAAGGTGTTGTCCAGAAGGTCTACGAGAAGGTCAGCCCGCAGGGCCACGAACAAACTTTGCTCGCGGATATTAAGGACCTTCAGGATGCAAGACTAGGAGAAAAGCCAATGACGAGAGCTGTAAAACCTATTCCAGACGGTTACCATTCGGTGACTCCTTATCTGATCATTAAGGGTGCCGGCGACGCAATCGAATTCTACAAAAAGGCGTTTGGTGCGACGGAGCTATTTCGCATGGAACACGAAGGGAAGGTGGGACATGCTGAGATCAGAATTGGCGATTCACCCATAATGCTCGCGGATGAATTTCCCGGCATGGGATTCGTCAGTCCAAAGACGCTCGCTGGCACGCCCGTGAGTCTAATGATCTACGTCGATGACGTCGATAAAACGTTCAAGCAGGCGATCGCCGAGGGCGGCAAGGAGGTAAAGCCGTTGCAGGATCAGTTTTACGGTGATCGGTCGGGCACGTTAACCGATCCGTTCGGACACGTTTGGACTGTCGCTACTCATAAGGAAGACATCACGCCCGAGGAGATGGATAAGCGTGCTGCGGCCGCTCACGGCGGAGCGTGAGCATTGCCACGTCGGATTAAGAGTCGCTCCGGAGCCTTGTTGGTTCCGGCGGCCTCGGATCAGTTGCTGGCATTGGCGTCGTGGGCTCACGAATTGGCGCCGGAGGATCACTGTCCGGCGGCAGAGGCTGAGGCGTGGGTGAAGGATTCGGGTCCATCGGATCATAAGGATGTGTGGGGGGCTGATCAGGTCTTTCACCTGGGCGCCACGGTTCGTTTTCCGGTTCTCGACTCACGTCATTTTGCTCGTTTCAGAACGACAGGGCGATGATTGACGCCGCCCTGTCGTGCTCTCTGATCTGTAAACGGCCCACTAAATACGGTCAAGGCTTCTTGAACCGGAAAGACCGCGACGTGACGGGACGTTGATGCAAATCCCGGCAGCGAAGACGCTGGAAAAAACAGCAGCGTTTGCCACAAGGCAACGCCCCCTCATTGCTGAAGAAGCGTTGCCTGTTGTGGACTACGCTCTAGTGTTTTCCACCAGGGCCTCTTGGAAGACCGGCGACATTGGCGATCTTCTGTTGTTTCTACAGACGCTAAGTTAGCGGATGTGTTTAGACTACGGGCCTTCGGCCTGACACGAGATTGATGATCAGGACCACGAGTGCCACAACCAAAAGAAGGTGAATCAGGTTGCCACCGACGCTTCCGATAAAGCCGAGCAACCAGAGCACGAGTAGAACCACGAGAATTGTCCACAACATACGCGAAGTCTCCTTTATAAGAATTTACCCCTGGTCAAAAGCAGCTTACGCCAGCTTTGGTGCAATGGATATGCCAACGGCCAAAAGCTTTTGTTTGCACAATAATTTCGTACCGCAGCCTCATTTGTGCGCCGTTTTGAACAACTGACGGTACGGTCGGTCTACTTAAAATGCATTAGAATCGTTCGCTTTCTTTGGCTCGAATAAAAACGACTTGTGCAAATTACAGTCAGGCCAGGAAAGAGTTCACTGAGAACTTGTTATATGGGTTTAGCTTTTCCTGTCGACGTAATACAATCCGCTTCTCAGGATTCCTGAAAACCACCAAGACCAATCGAAGTTTACAAGGAGAATGTTATGAGGACCTTGGAAAGATTTCTTAGCTTCAGTACCGTCTCCCTCGTCTTGCTATCGGCCTTTAGTGCCGTTGCTCTGGCGCAAGCGCCATTGCGACTCCCGCGACCGAGTCAGAAGGCCAGTGTAATGCAGACCGTCGGTGTTACTGACGTCACGATCATCTATAGCCGTCCCGGAGTGAAGGGTCGCAAGATATGGGGCGATGCACCCGCAGGCACTGCGGCAGGCACTGCGACCTTGGACGACGCCAGGGTGCGGGCGAAAGACGCCCCAATCGTACCCTTCGGACATGTCTGGCGCACTGGCGCAAACGAAGCCACGATCTTTGAGGTGACCGACGGCGTACTAATCAATGGACAGCCGCTGGCCGCGGGACGCTACAGCCTGCACACCATCCCCGCCAAAGAGGGAGAGTGGACGATTATCTTCAACAGCGACGCTGGGCAGTGGGGGAGCTTCTCCTACGATGAGAAGAAGGACGTTCTACGCGTGAAGACCAAGCCCCAGATGGTCGCAGATAATCAGGAGTGGTTGGAGTACAGAATCGAACCGGTGGCTGACAATTCTGCTCAGGTGAACATTCGCTGGGAGAAAGTGAGCGTCCCTTTCACGGTTGAGGTTAAGGACGTTAAGGCGTTGGCGTTAGAAAAGGCGCGTGCGGCGATAGCTGCGGCCAAGCCCGACGACTGGCAGATTCGCGCTCAGGCTGCAAGTTTCGCCCTTCAGAATAAACTCAACACTGAAGAAGCGATGCAGTGGCTGGATCAGTCGATCAAGATCAAGGAGACCTTCGGCAACGTCGGACTCAAGGCCCGGACCCTGGCCGAACAGGGTAAGACGGCGGAAGCAGTTGCGGCCGGCGAGAAGGCGATCCAGCTTGGCAAGGCAGCGAACGCCAACGCGCAAGCTCTGGCGGACATGGAAAAGCGGGTGGCTGAGTGGAAATCCAAGATCTGATTGTCGGAGGCCCCGCGTCGCCAGAAATCTAAAAGTCTTGGAATCTCTGGCCTTATTTGGTACTCTCGCGCCGGGGGTTAGTTTCAAGCTAACCCCCAATCCACGCCCCGCACTCTCACTGCAGATTTCACAGTAGAACCCGAGTTAGAGGCTCACGTTGCAGACGTCTAGCCGCGTTCAACTATTCCGGACAGCATTTCCTTGCGCGTCGTCTGCTGAAGCAAATCTGAGATATGCCTCCAAAGAAACCACAAAAAGACCCAGCAAGGCTCGAGGCGCTCAGTCAATGCGAGGCGCGCCTCAGCTCCGCCTTCGAGCACAGCATTACGGGGATCTGTTTTGCCAATCTTGACGGCTTAGTCACTGAAGCCAATGAGGCGTTCCTAAAAATCGTGGGTTACGGCCGCGAAGATCTTTGCTCCGGCAAATTGGGTTGGCGTGAGATGACGGCGCCGGAATACCGTCATCTGGACGACCATGCAATTGAGAGAATGAAAGTGACCGGAACCTGTGGTCCATTCGCGAAGGAATGCACTCGCAAAGACGGCAGCCGCGTGCCTGTGCTGTTTAGTGCAGCGCTGGTCTCAGGATCCGAAACGGAACTTGTGTGTTTCAGCCTTGACCTCACTGAATACAAGCACGCCGAAGAAAAAGTAAACTATTTTGCCTATCACGACGCCCTAACCAACCTACCAAACCAGGAGCTGTTCAAGGACCGCCTGAAACATGCGCTGGTCGTAGCCGGACGCACCGAGCAAATGCTGGCAGTCGTGTTGGTCGACCTGGATCGATTCGCAATCATTAACGACACGTTGGGCTATGTGACCGCCGACCAAGTGTTGCGCGAGGTTGCCAAGAGGATAGTTAGTTGCGTGCGTGAGAGCGACACTGTGGCGCGTTTTGGTGGTGACGATTTTGCGCTTTTGTTGCCGGAGATCAATCACCCCGAAGACGCTGCCAGGGTTGCCCGGCATATCCAGGAGTGCCTCAGTGCTCCGTTTAATTTCGATGAGCAGGAATTGTTTCTTACCTCCAGTATCGGCATCAGTTTCAATCCAGTTGACGCGAAGGATGCTGTGTCGTTGCTGAAGAGTGCGGGCACTGCTTTGAACCGGGCCAAAGAATTGGACGGCAACAACTATCAGTTCTACACCGCGGGCAGAACGACC
Source organism: Pyrinomonadaceae bacterium (assembly GCA_023717605.1). Lineage (GTDB taxonomy): Bacteria > Acidobacteriota > Blastocatellia > Pyrinomonadales > Pyrinomonadaceae > PSRF01. The sequence goes on along the minus strand of JAMQPH010000848.1, from coordinate 9,233 downwards.
AAGGCGCTTAGGCAATTAGTTCTTGAAAACAATCTGCGTCCCGGTCTCGAGCGCGACGAATTCATCATCCACTACCAGCCTCAGGTAAACATCCAAAGCTTTCAACTCGTAGCCATGGAAGCCCTGGTACGCTGGGAGCATCCGGCGTTGGGCCTTCTTCATCCATCAGAGTTTATCGGACTTGCGGAAGATAGCGGGCTGATTGTTTCTATCGGAGAGTGGGTACTACGCACAGCCTGCTTGCAAAGCAAAGCCTGGCAGGATTCGGGTTTCGATCCCTTGCGCGTCGCCGTCAACCTTTCGGCGCGCCAGTTTCAGCAACCGGGACTGGTTGAGTCAGTTACTCAAATCCTAAAGGATACCGGGCTTAATCCTACTTTCCTGGAGTTGGAACTGACCGAAGGCTCGATTATGAAAGACCCGAATCAAGCGATTCGAAAACTCTATGAGCTGAAAGCCATGGGAATACACATTTCAGTCGATGATTTCGGTACCGGCTACTCCTCCCTGAACTACCTGAAGCGTTTCCCGATCGACACACTCAAGGTGGATCAGTCGTTCGTGAAGGACATCAACACCGATCCCGACAACGAAGCCATCGTCAGTGCCATCATTACGCTCGCGCATGCCTTGAAACTGAACGTGATAGCGGAAGGTGTCGAAACTCATCAACAACTTGAGTCTTTGCGGGCGCTCAAATGCGACGAGGCGCAAGGGTTACTGTTTAGCCGGCCGCTAGCAGTTGCGGAGTTTACTGATCTTCTCGCAGAGAGGTTGAGTCTCGGTATTCCTAAGGACTACACCACCACGCAATTACCCAGTCTCTTGAATGTTCTTCAGCAGCAGTTCAGTTGAGAAATCGACTCCTCGCTCGTCAAAACCTTATACCTAACACTGAGTCCGGAAGTTCAGAGTTCAACCTTTAGGTTGCTGCGTACGGTACGGATAGGCTAAAGCTCAAACTCCAAACTGAACGGCACATTTCTGATCCGGACCGCAGGATAGGTGCTACGATAGCGGTCTCTCAGGAGGTGGACTATGCCGTGGGATGGAGACGACCTGGCCGGCAAGATGGAAGAAAACCTCGAACGGCAACAGGCAGCGGCCGAGGCCCGGGCGAATAGCAGCAGTGGTTCGGCGGCAGACCGTGCTCGTAGCGCTGAACTCGAATCTTTGCGGCTTTCCCGCTCCCGCATCGTGGGCCAACTCAGTCGCGCCACCGTTCCAGCTCACCGCACAATGCTCGAGCGCGCCTTACAAGCCATTGACGATCAGATGAGTGAACATAAATAGCGATTTGCAGAAAAAGTAGGTCTTTGGGCTTTGGTCTTAGGCCTTTGTACCCGGAAGCTCGCTCAGTTGATGCTGAACTCCGGAGCGATCGAAACACAAACAAAGTACAAAGCACCAAGTTCAAAGTCCAAAGACCAAAGTCCAAAAACCAAAACCCATTCTTTTGTAATCTGCGTAATCTGCGGATTAGTCAGTTTGTCATCGCGGTGGAACTCATCCCGAAGAGTACTCGCAAGATGACGGGCGAGTTGGCGAGTAGCATGGTGAGCCAGGTTCGTGGACGGTTGATGTCCTCGGCCAGATAGAACATTCGCGGTGGAAAATAAATCAGTAAGGCAATAAAGCACAGCAAGAAAAGCCGCCCGGCAAACTCCAGAAAGCCCGAAGGCGGACCCAGCCCCGTGAACGTCAACGTGTTCCACCCTATCTGAAACAGAATCATATTAAGGAACAGGCAGATGTCGCCGAGCGTTTCACTTCGCGGTGAACGTAAGAACTCCGACTGCGGTGGATTCTTTGGCGGTGAAAAATACCGATATATCAGGTAGGTTTGAAAGATCGTAAGTATCAGACCGAGGATCACCAGGGGAACGAAAATGGCCGGAGTTTTTAGGAGTACGTCTCCGAAAAGCAGCTGAGCGAAGCCAGTCAGAATCATCGATAAGATGACAAGGTTCAGACAAAAATAGAAGATTGGATTGAAGAGACATCCTGAGAGGCCGCTCTCCGATGACGCCGCTGTTTTGCCTGTCCCCTTAAGGCGCCGGTGAAAGTGCCAGCGTTTCAGGACAGCACCAGCGGCGGGCAGAATCCACATTCCCAGAGAACTAAACGCAAGTGCATATTGCGCGACTTCGTCTCCCGCCTCAGCCTGGCGGAAAAGATCCAGGAAGAGTCGCGTCAGCAACTGCATCAGAAAAAGATTGGTCACGAAAACGACAATATCCAACAACAATCCGCGATTTGTTTTAGCGAGAAGGAAGGATTTGAAGTCTACGGGCGCGGCGGACTCGCTACCATTCTGGTTTGGGTTTTTCCGCTTTGCCATCGCAAGGGTTTATCCGCAGATTACGCAGATTACAAAGAATGGGCTTTGGTTTTTGGACTTTGGACTTTTGAACTTGGTGCTTTGTATTTTGTTTGTGCTTCCATCGATCCGAGTTCAAGATCAATTGAGTGAGCTTCAAAGTACAAAGACCTAAGACCAAAGCCCCAAGACCTACTTTTAGTGATTGTGTGAAATCTGCGTAATCTGCGGATTATCCACGCGTCAACTGCCGATACTTGATCCGATGTGGTTGTTCCGCGGCCGCGCCCAGCCGCGCCTTGCGGTCTGCTTCATACTCCGAGTAGTTTCCTTCGAACCAGACGACCTTGCTGTCGCCTTCGAACGCCAGCATGTGCGTGGCGATTCGATCTAAAAACCATCTGTCGTGGGAGATTACCACAGCGCAGCCGGCGAAATTCTCCAGCGCTTCTTCCAGAGCGCGCAGCGTGTTGACGTCCAGATCGTTGGTTGGCTCGTCCAGCAACAAAACGTTGGCGCCCTCTTTCAACATCTTCGCCAGATGCACACGATTTCGTTCACCACCCGACAACATTCCAACCTTCTTCTGCTGATCCGAGCCGGAGAAATTAAACCGTCCCACGTAAGCACGCGAGTTGACCTCGCGCGTTCCCAGCTTCAGTAGATCCGAACCGCCGGTGATTTCTTCCCAGATCGATTTCTCAGGGTCGAGTGTGCGACTCTGGTCCACATACGCCAGCGACACTGTTTCGCCAATCTTAATGGCGCCACTGTCGGGTTGTTCCTGGCCGGTGATCATACGAAACAAAGTCGTCTTGCCCGCGCCGTTCGGACCAATTACGCCAACGATGCCACCCGGCGGCAAGGCGAACTTCATGGCGTCGACCAGCAAGTGATCGCCGTAGCCCTTGCTGACTCCTTCTGCTTCGATCACAACGTTGCCAAGGCGAGGTCCCGGCGGAATGTGAATCTCCAGATCCTCACGTCGTTTCTCGGATTCTTGTTGGAGCATTGACTCATACGCATTGATTCGCGCTTTGCCCTTGGCGTGCCGCGCTTTAGGCGACATGCGAATCCATTCCAACTCCCGCTGCAGTGTTTTCTGTCTTTCACTTTCAGACTTCTCTTCGCGACGCAGACGCTCCTGCTTTTGTTCCAGCCAGGACGTATAGTTTCCTTTCCAGGGGATGCCCTGGCCCCGATCAAGTTCCAGAATCCAGCCGGCGACTTTATCCAGGACATACCGATCATGGGTCACTGCGATGATCGTGCCCGGGTAGCTTTGCAGGTGATGTTCCAGCCATGCGACCGACTCCGCATCAAGGTGATTTGTCGGCTCATCGAGTAACAGGATATCCGGCTTCTGCAAAAGCAACCGGCAAAGAGCAACTCGGCGACGTTCACCACCGGAGAGGATTTTCACCGGCGTTTCCGGCGGTGGACATCGCAGGGCGTCCATGGCCATCTCCAAACGTGAATCGAGATCCCATGCGTCTTGCGCGTCCAGCTTCTCCTGCACTTGACCCTGGCGTTCGAGTAGCGCCGACATTTCCTCGTCCGACATCTCCTCGCCGAACTTCGCGTTGATCTCCTCGAACTCTTTCAGCAGATCTACCGTCTCCTGTACAGCTTCTTCCACTACCTCGCGCACGGTGCGCGAGTCGTCTATCAATGGTTCCTGCTCCAGGTAGCCGACTGTGAAACCAGGCGAGATAACGGTCTCGCCGTTAAACTCCTTGTCAACGCCGGCGAGTATGCGCAGCAGCGATGACTTTCCAGATCCGTTGAGACCGATCACGCCGATCTTCGCGCCGTAGAAGTATGAGAGATAGATGTCCTTAAGAACGGCCTTCTTGTCATAGAACTTGCTGACGCCGATCATTGAATAAATAACTTTGTTTGGTTCAGTGCTCATGAATTGAAAACTAATACCTCAGAAGAATTCAGGTCGGAAAACGAAGTCTTTACGCTAGCGTGTAAGATTGGATTGTGCAAGCAGGCGCGGGTTGTGGGCTTGAATGTTATACGAAGACAATCCACGAAATCACACGAACCAACACGAATAAGTTAGTTAGTGCGATTTAGTGTGATTTAGCGGATCGTTTTGCCGAAGTCCCGCAGACGCATCCATTACATCAGAACCAGCTTACTTAACGTATTCCCAGTGCCAGGGCTCGTAGAAGTAAGGCCTGAAGCCGAAGCGCTCGGCATTGCTGATAAGCCACTGGTAGACTGGCGTCTGGACCTGGACCGCGCGGTTCGAGTCTTTCGTCTCGACAGGTTCGCCGCCGACGTAAAGGTCAAGAGATCGTCCGGTGAAGTGTGGACTGTTGATGGCCAAACCGGCGCGACCCACGTGTGGTGACTGGCGGCGCAGTTGCTGCTGGTATTCGCGCGAGCGAAAAGCGGAAATGATCTTCAAATACTTCTCGGCAGGAGCGAGTTGTCCGTCTGCGTCGCGAGCCAGGCCGAGCGACGGGTCGATAGCCGCGGCCGCGACCATCCGCCTATAAGCGGCGTAGGTCTCGCGCTCCACTTGTCGCAGTTCGTCAGGGCGTGTCGGGTGGTAGAAGTCGGAGGTCGCGGCCGTGACGAGCTGGTCGGGCAGAGGGTAAGTGCGGTCCTTGAGGCGGGCTCCTTGCCACTGCGAAATCATTGAGTAGAGCGAATCCTGGTCAAGCACGCCGCTCGGACTCAATCCGACCCTTTCCTGCCAGCCCGCGAGTGCCGACGCGAAATCCGCGGAATCGGCGTCGTGCTCAGTACTAATGAGGCGGCTGATTAGGGCGGTATAGAGTTGCCAGCCCCGTTGCTGTTTGCCGCCAAACGTCCAATTCAGTTCGCTGCGCAGAAGCCCATTGCGAGTCGCCGCCGGGCCGAATGTCGTGCTTTCGATAGCTGCTTCGGTGGCCTTGGCCCGGACACTGGCAGTGGGCTTAACACGCGCATTCGCGGCACCGCCATCGGATGTTGTGACGGAGCTTTGAGACTGGCCGCGGCTCGTCCTGGCGTCGAGCAAGGTGACGGCAATGAAAGCAGCGACTGCAATTAGAACCGCTGCGAGATGGAAGGTAAAACGCTTCATGATTGACAAGGTTGGGGGAGTAAATCTTTGGATGAGGTTGCTTGCCTCTGCTGACAGAATATCAGATGTCCGAGTGGCGGTCATGTTCAAGACGCACCCAGACGCTTTCGAACAGATGGCACCGCAAGCACAATCATGATCAAAGCGGGTACAAATACTCCGGGCACGTCCATTAGCCAATGACTAGGGGGCAAACGCCCCGCCAGGATGTCTGTCAGATGGATCAGCGCGTGGCCCGCAAGGAAAGCCGTGAGAGCTAAGTGCACCAGACGCGAGCGATCGACGTTGAGCGCGGACCAGCCGAATGCCAACCCAACTACCAGGAAGACCACGCCGAGATCACGAACAAAGTGTTGATTGAATGGGCCTGTGTGTGGGACGGCTGCTGGTAGGTCGGTGTACCACCACAGAGGGAAGACCAGCATCCATGCTCCATTGAAGAGACTCAAAACGCAGAAGATCAAATAGATGAGCCTTAGCATTGAATTAGATGTTATTGAAGTGTCAGCTTGCCGATAGTCCCGCCGGCCCCGGCGGCCCAGCCGATGGGCCAACCCGAAACGCGTGCACGAACGAAGCTCAACGTGTCGAAGCCTGGACCTTCGATCTGCGTCCAGGTGCGACCATCGTCCGTAGAGTAGTCTGCGCCCGACGGGCCCACAGCTACGAGCATGGATTTCTGGTCCGATTGAGAATTGACTCCTACATACGTGACGGCCGAACGATAGCCCGAAAGACCGTTCACGAGTGACCAGATCTCGCCGCCATCGTTGGTTACCGCCAGATTACCAACGGTCTCCTTCTCTTTTGTGTAATCGCCACCGACGACTACACCGTGCTTTGTGTCGCGGAAAGCGACGGAGAAAATACCTGCTGACGCTCCGGCAACGAGCGGCGTGTTTGATACCTTCCAGGTGCGTCCGCGGTCGGTGGTTTGCAGCACACGGGCTTGTCGAGCGGCGCCGGTACCAATCCACGCGTGCGTCTTTCCGCTAACCGCGATATTGGTACCACTCGCGGCAAAGGCTCCTTCATTCTCGAGTGCCGGCGGCAGTGAACTCGACGGCACCCGCTTCCAGATCTGGCCGCCGTTTTCGGTTGTCATGATACAGAACTGACCGTCGATCGAATCGCCAACGACGATGCCGTGATTGGCGTCCCAAAAAGACATAGCATCGTAAAACGCCTTCGGGTCGTCGTTCTTGAACTGTAGCGCCCAGGTCGCACCGCCGTCCGTGGTCTTGTAGATTCGAGACAAGGGACCGTTGCCAATCGAGAGTAGGTAAGCTGTCTGGGAATCGATCGCGTCTATGTCGCGAAAGTCGAGTGTGTCTGTGGTTATTTTTAGCTTTTGCCAAGTGGCGCCGCCGTCAGCAGTGCGCAAAACCGTACTGCCTGAGCCGCTGACCCACGCGATGCGATCACTCACCGCGCTGACGCCGCGCAGCCGAGCCGTGCTCCCACTGTTTTGAATAACCCAGTGCGGCGCTGCGAGGATACTGGCTGCTAAAAGAAGAAGAGAAGAGATCATTTTTCATTTGTCATGGCAAGGAAGAAGTATTACCGTGCCATCGGAAGTGCTGACCTCACAAGAGAACTCTACTAAGGACCTCACAAATGGAAGACACACCTTTTACCGCCGATCAGCCCAAAAACCGAAATGCTCATCAAGACATCACTAATCGGGAAAGCCAAGACGCGGCCGAAAAAGCAGACGTAGAGCAGGCCCAAAATCGGCGAAACAACACTGCTCGTTCGCAAGCGGACAAGCTGGAAGAGCGTTTGATTGATTTCGCTGTTCGCATTATCAGGCTCGCAGCCAGTCTACCCAAAACTGCTGCGGGAAGGCATGTTGCCGGCCAGATTTTGAGGTCAGGAACATCTCCAGCTCCAAATTATGGCGAAGCAAGAGGTGCTGAAAGTCACGCTGACTTCGTCCACAAGTTACGAATCGTAGTGAAAGAACTTAACGAAACCTCGATCTGGCTGCGGATCATCGATCGGAGTGGAATAGTACGATCCGAATTACTGGTCGACCTCGTCGGTGAGAATTCTGAACTCTGCAAGATCTTCGCCGCATCACTAACAACCGGACGCCAGCGTTCCAAATGACCAAATGACAACTGTCAAATGACAAATGAAAAATGATCCATTCCTTGCCGCGCGAATCGGCGGCTACTCATTGGTTAACCCTCATGATCTTGTCGGTACGCGGCGACTGCATCGAGAGCGCCTTCGTGCATTCGCTCCGGGCGAACGTAGAGCCAGTGCTTTTCGAATTCCCCATCGGTCATGTTTGCGGCGACGCTTCGCTCCTTGCTCTTTAGCCATTGTTCGGCCCACTGGCGCAACTCCGGATCGCGGTTGAGCGCTGTTCGCGCTGCATGCATGTTGAGAGGTGTGCTCATAGTCGTATGCCACTTTCAAAATAGTGTTGTTGCCCCGTCAACGGATCCTGAAACGACAGCGATTTCGCCAGCAGCTTTAGCGGGCTGGAAAAATCATCGTCATTTGAAGGAGTCATCGCGGGATAGAGTTTGTCATTGATGACAGGAATTCCTAAGCCCGCGAGGTGCAGCCGGAGCTGATGCTTCCTGCCGGTAACGGGAATCAACTGATAGAGAGTGATGCTTCCGAGATTGCGGATGGAACTGATGTGAGTCTCGGAGTTTGGCTCGCCCGGAACCTCCTGCATGCGAAAGAATGGTTCCCCTCGCACGATGCGACTCCGCCGAGTAGTGGGGAACCTCGAACCTTCCAGCGTTGGTGCCAGGGCCTCGTATACTTTTCTAACCTTCCGATTCCGGAAGAGCGACGTGTAATGGCCCCTTGTTTTCGGGTTGACTGAGAACAACACCACTCCGGCAGTTTCCCGATCGAGACGATGGATGGGTACCAGACCTTCTGGCTTGCGGTTTTTTCGCAGTCTGACCAGAAGCGTTTCATGGAGAAACCTTCCCGAGGGAATCACGGGCAAGAAGTGCGGTTTGTCTGCAACCAGGATGTGTTCGTTCTGATAGAGCACGTGCTCAACATAAGGGATGACCTTTTCATTTTCCAGTTCGCGGTAATAAAAAATGCAAGCGCCAACTCGATATGCAGTCTCGGGATCTACGTGGCGGCCAGCTTCATCCATCACCTGCCCCTTCGCCATCCGTGCAGTCCACGTTTCGGCGCCCACCTGAGGATATTGTTCTCTGAAGAAGTCCATCACGGTTTTCCACGGTCCTGCCGGAAGCCATTGGCAGCTCGGACCAACTCCTTCAACGATAGGCAGCGGCGCGTTCAAAGCACTCTCCCTTAAGTGGGCAATGTAACACTCTTTGCGACTAATGGCAGTGAGGTATGATGACACTGTGATCATACTGCCGGAATCAGATGAAGACTTGTTGCGGGAGTGCGAGGTTGAAACGTTTCGCTCAAGTGGACCCGGAGGGCAGCACGTCAACAAGACGGAAAGCGCCGTTCGGCTCAGGCACCTACCTTCAGGCATCGTCGTCACCTCGCAGCAGGAACGCAGCCAACATCGGAATAAGGCAATCTGTCTGCAAAAGCTCCGCACGAAGATCGAGCAAAGGAACCACCGACCCGCCAAACGAGTCCCTACGCGCATACCGCGCAGCGCAAAGAACCGGACACTAGAAACGAAGGCGCGACGTTCAGAGATCAAGCGATTGAGGTCAAAGCCCTCGCCGGAAGATTGAGCAGGGCGAGGTGCTATCATGAAAGCACGGAAAACCCAGCGCGGCCTCGACCGCAACCAGGGCAGTTTCACGCAAAGACGCAAAAGGGGGCAAAAGACGCAAAGTTTAGAACGAATTCTTCTTT
>JAMQPH010000840.1 GCA_023717605.1 Pyrinomonadaceae bacterium | reverse complement strand
TCGATAATCAGCCGGCTGTACTCGGCGTATGCCACGGATTGCGACCAGCGAAACGAGACTTTGTTGGCTCAACGACTTCGGCATTAATGCAATACGAAAGCCTGATAATCATCTAGCAGGCTTCTCCGAGAGGCACTAAGGTTGGCGATGAGCCAACCCGACAACTCAAAGGAGGAGATGAAGATGAAACTATACGGAGCGATGGATCTGCACTCGACCAATAACGTGACGGTGGTAATCGATGAACAAGATCGAGTGGTCTATCAGAAACGCTTGCCCAACGATCTGGCATTGATCGTAAAGGAACTGTCAGTCTATCAGTCGGAGCTTCAAGGGATCGTGGTGGAGTCGACCTACAATTGGTACTGGCTGGTCGATGGTTTGATGGAGCAGGGTCATAGAGTTCACCTGGCCAACACGGCGGCGATCCAACAGTACGAAGGGTTAAAGTACACCGATGATCACTCCGATGCGCGCTGGTTGGCGCACCTGCTGAGGCTGGAAGTGTTGCCTCAAGGATATATCTATCCCAGAGCAGATCGGGCGGTGCGCGATCTACTACGAAAGCGAAGCCAGATGGTACGCCAGAGAACGACGAATCTACTGAGCATACAGAATCTGCTGACGCGCAACACCGGCAGTTCGCTGAGCGCCAACCGAGTCAAAGGGCTCGATGTCCAACAGGTCGACGAACTTTTGCCCAACTCGGATCTCGCCCTGGCGGTCAAGGCAAACCTGTCGGTGATGTCGAGCGCCGATGACCAAGTCGAGCTTCTCGAACAGACCGTCACTCAAAGAGTCAAGCTTCGCCCGCAGTTCAGCTTTCTCAAATCCGTGCCGGGGATTGGTGAGATTCTCGCGCTCACCATCATGCTGGAGACCGGTGACATCCAGAGATTTAGCAGTGTGGGCAACTTTGCTTCGTACTGCCGCTGTGTGGGCAGTCAGAAGATCAGCAACGGCAAGAAAAAAGGCCAGGGCAACACCAAGAACGGCAACAAGTATCTGGCCTGGGCGTTTGTCGAAGCGGCCCACTTCGCCATCCGGTTCAACTCCAAGATTAAGAGTTTCTATCAGCGAAAAAAGGCCAAGACCAAGATTGTGGTGGCGATCAAAGCGGTGGCGCACAAGCTGTGTCGGGCCTGCTACTACATCATGAGGGACCGGGTCGCCTTTGATGTAACGAAGGCCTTCGGCCAGAAGTAAGTTTACACGGTTGGGATGGGGCAGTGAGCTTGCATTGGGGTTGGCTCAGAACCACAAAGTCTGATTAGCCGCTGTCCCGTCCCTCAAATACAACTCGCAGGGGTTGTGATCGGCTGGTACGCCCACGCCGTGAGCCACAAAGGGGTTGGACCCGAAAGGGAGCCACAGGATCTGTGAATCCGCTACCGTTGGAGGCGGCGTGGTACCGACAGTTTTCTGGGGCAAGTAAGCTTGCCAGGGGCGGGAAGAATTCTCTTTTAGAAATCTCCCAATGCCTTGATCCTGATGGGTGACTGGTGCGGACCAGCGGTCCGACACCGCATGATTGAAAACAGGGGCGCGTAACAGAAAGTCAGAGAACCGCGCGAGTAAGGAAAAGGAATAAAAGAAATTCCAAGGGAAGGTCTGTGCCTCTTGACCTGCCTGCTAATGGGTGACCCTATACACGAATAGCTTGCTGAACTTTACTTTGGGCAATAACTTGAGCAACGCAACGGCCGCGCCCGCGACGGCGCCCGCTCCGAAGGATTTTGCCGCGAAGTCTGTAGCCTCAGCGACAGGCAGAAGGAGCAGAAACGGTACCGGAGCTAGGCAGACCGACGCACATACATGCGCATAGGTTCGCCATCTTCGCTCGCGAGCTTCAAGCGCCTTGGCGGCGCTGTCCGGAAGTGTGAGTTTTTCGAGGTCGTACTTACACAATAGTCGCCTTGCTTGCCATGTGCACAGGAGCGTGAGAAGCGCTAATGCTGCGGGTGCGGTAAATTTGATGTGCTCCAAAGGTTTCTCCATGAGCGGGCTTGTTCGGACGCCTAACGCTCACGATAACCTGCCGCGGCCGAGCAACGCGAGGGCGCGGGCAGGTTGATCGTGATGTTAGGCAGATTGAGGTCGCGTACCGGCATGCCGCCCGACGACCCACTACAGGCCGAAAGCTCGCTTCATCAGCTCTGTCAGGATTTGCGTCAAGATCGAGAGGGTTACCGAAC
>JAMQPH010000796.1 GCA_023717605.1 Pyrinomonadaceae bacterium | reverse complement strand
TTGTTCTGGCTTCTGTTCGCAATGGGAATTCTTGGCATCTTGGCGATTATTCCTATGGCTATCGATCTGTTTGGTAGAGTCATCCAAACGGCAGAAGCGCCTCCAATGCCACTGCCTGTGCTGATTCTCATTGGAGGCGTACAGAATCTTGGCATGCTCGCAGCGATGGTTTTCGTCGGGCTCAAGCTCGGTACAAAGCTTGGTTTGGGAGCGCCTCTACTAGAGGGTTGGCTCGCTGGTAACTCGAGTAAGGATCGATGGAGAGAAGCTCTCAAGGAAGGTCTAATCACCGGCATTGGAGTCGGCGTGGTGCTTTTGATCGTTCTGCTCGCAGCAGTTCCTCTGCTTCCCAACTTACCGTTCGTAGCTGCAGCGAAACTAGCAGTCTGGAAGAGATTCCTGGCCTGCTTTTACGGGGGCTTCTACGAAGAGATACTTAGCCGGCTTTTTCTGTTGACGCTGATAGCCTGGCTGGCCAACAAAGCCTTGCGGAAAACAAACACGCAGCTTTCTTCCACCGCCTTCTGGATCGCCAATTTGGTCGTAGCAGTCCTTTTCGGTTTGGGACATCTTCCATCAGCATCCCTGATGATGCCTATCACTCCTTTGGTGGTAGCGGTGGCCCTCATTCTCAATGGCATCGCCGCGATCGCGTTCGGCATTCTCTACCGAAAACGCGGGCTGGAGGCCGCAATGATCGCTCATTTCACGGCCGACTTGGTCATCTACGTGATCGGCCCGGCCTTTCTTGCGACGTAAATCCAATATCCCATTCGGAGCCGCCCCGTCGATAATCATGACTAGCTACCTTGTGTTAGACTAGCCGCCTGACATCTCCGAACGAATGCCTTATGGTGTCCTTCCGCCGCAGCGCTCTGAATTTCGCCTTAGGTCTAAGCCTTCATGAAACACTGCACTATTTGCAAAGTTAAGTACGACGACAGCGTCAGCTTCTGTCCGGTGGACGGTGAGGTGTTGGAAGACGATCCCTCGTCGATAGTTGATACCGTGCTCGACGGGCAGTATCAAATCGAATCAATGTTGGGCAAGGGAGGAATGGGAGCGGTTTATCGCGCTCGCCACATCCTTCTCGGCGATCGGGTCGCGATTAAGATACTTCCTCCCGAGGTGCGCACCAACGCCGAATGGCTGCGGCGGTTTCGTCGTGAGGGCCAGGCGGCGCGACGCTTTCGTCACCCGAACGCTGTTACCGTCTACGATCTCCGTACAGCAAGCGATGGCACCATCTACATGGTGATGGAGTATGTTGAAGGCCACACGCTAAGCCATGAAATGAAGGCCCGAGGCCCCATGACTCCGGCACAGGCTTTCGAAATCCTGGAACCGATCATGAGTGTGCTGAATACGGCCCATGCAATGGGTGTAGTGCATCGGGACTTAAAACCCGAGAACATCATGATTGGCAAATCGAGCACAGGTGAGCCAGTGATGAAATTGCTCGATCTTGGCATCGCAAAAATGCGCGAGATCGCCGGCGGTGATGGCGGTGGTGCCACTGCTTTAACGATGGCGGGACAAGTGCTGGGTACGCCCCACTACATGTCGCCAGAACAGTGGGGCGAGCTGCCAAGCGATGGCGATTCAGAGATTGACGGCCGAGCGGACATCTATAGTCTGGGACTGGTTTTTTACGAGATGATTGTCGGTAAGCGTCCATATTCAGGGTTGACCCTTCATGAGCTACGCCGAGAACACATTTCCTTCGTCCCACCACCGTTGCACGAGGCTGTTCCGGGTGTTTCCCGGTTTTTCAGCGAAGTTATCGCCCGCGCTACCGCAAAGGATCGTGGTGACAGACAAGCGACCGCTGGCGAACTGGCGGCCGCGTTGCGAGGAGCGATCGACTTAGCGACGCCAGACGCTTTATCAAGAACGGTTCCGGATCTTCCCCATATTGAAGCTTCGAGATCACCCACCTCAGGCATCCCAAAGGCCAGCGCAACAGATTCGGATCTTATTGCTCCGACTATTATTACGGTCGACTCGAGCGCCACGGTGTCTGCCATTCAGTCCCCAGCGCCGCACGTGGCCGCTCCACCAGAAGCGGCGCCAGTTAGTGGCCAATCATCATCAGCGACGCCGGCAGGCAAGTCGGAGTGGCAGAGTATGGAAGCCTTCTCGCCGGTCGTCGCTCCTGTCGACATGTCATCGAGTGTGACAATCCCTCAGGCACCAAAGTCTCACGTCACTCAACCTGCGCGGCGCGGACCGATGATGTTCATAGTCGCCGGGGTGATCGTGGTGGTTCTTCTTATTGTCGGAGTTGGTGGCTTTTTCGGTGTTAGATGGCTAACCGGAAAATCAGACAACACCGCCGGGGGGACTGGAGATGGAAATCTTGGATCAAATGGCACAACCGTGGAGACGAAAAACTTGGGGCGCTACTGGCTCGACCTGCTGCCGGAGTCTCTGATCGGAGAGCCTGTCCGCGTTGCCGGTGTCGTGCCACTAGCGTCCGAACAGTCATTCAAGTTCCACTTCGTGTTTAGCGAGGACGGCTATCTGTATATTGTGGGGCCCGGTGAACAGAACCAACTCACCGCGTTTTTGACGGACAAACCGCCAAAACTTTCGGGCTTGGAAAGCAACCAGGTTTCCAAGGACGTTGATTTCAGTTTCCCGAGTGGGGTGGAGCATTGGCTGAAATTAGATAAGAAGGCTGGAACCGAGGACTACACAATCATCTTTTCCCCCGCCTCGCTTAGCGAGCCTAAGTTCCTTGGCACTGAGGCCACTGGACAGCCATTGACGCGGGAGGAGCAAATGGAGTTGACTGGCTTCCTGGACAAGTACAGAACAAAGGCACCGAAAAGCGAACTCAATGACAAAAACGCCAATCAGCCGTTCATGGAGCTAAAAATCCCCAAGTCTGACGCTTCCGGCAATCCAGTTGTCTTTGACATCCGTATTCAACACCAATGACCCGCCTATTCACCTTATGCAAGGAGATTTTGAGATGAGAACCAGGACAATACTATTCCTCGTGGCAATGGTGCTGAGTGGGTTTGGCCCCCGAGGAGTGGCGCCCTTATTTGCGCAGGAGCAGGAGGAAGATGTTCGCGGGGCGTTTCTAACCAGTCGCCCGAAGCCGGTTGAAAAGAGCAGCTCGAGTGCCACTACAGCTAAACCGAACCGGCGACGGCCGAAGACATCGCAGGCCAAAGTCTCGGGTAGTGCTTCCGTAGCGGTTGGCAGTACTAATACTTCTGCGGGAGTAGGCGCAAAGACTGACCTTAAGACTAATGGCGTGGCCACGGAGAAGCCGAACCAAAAGATGGGACTGGGACTAACGCTCTTCGCGCGCGACGCGAATGGGTTGTCTGTTCGAACGGATCCGTCTCGCGTGTTCCGGAATGGCGACCGGGTTCGTGTTCTGCTCGAAACCAACACCGACGGTTATCTATACATTTTCAACACCACCGATGGGGGAAAGCCAGTGATGATTTATCCCAGTGCGGAGCTGGACGAAGGTGGAAACTATATTCAGTCGCACGTTCCATTTGAGATTCCCTCAAGCACCGAAACGGAGGAGCGTTTGCGTTGGTTTGCTTTTGACAAGTATGCCGGCGCCGAGCGTCTCTATTTTGTGTTCACGCGTGATCCTTTGCCACTAGTGCCTACCGAAGACGATCTGATCAACTATTGCAAGCAGGGCGAAGGCAGGTGTCCAATAAAACCTGAAGCGGAACTGTGGGTGAAGATTCAGACAGAAATGAGCGCGCCCGTCCAGGTCGCGAAATCGCAGCGATATGGGAAGGCCCAGACCTCTGCCGAGATCGACGCCAGCACGCGCGGCATAGGTCTGAGTAAGGAAGATCCGGAACCATCCCTGGTAATGATGAGGGCTTCGACAGATGCGAATGTCCTCGTAGCAATGCTTGAACTCATACACAAATAACTATGGTGGTGCGCTGACAAATCCGTCAAGGTAGAAGAAGGCTTTGCGTTGGGATTTGTCATTAGAACGAGGGCTTCCTAACTCGATGCGACCCACTTCCAACTTTGCGGCTGTGTCGTACGCAAACCCTGACTGGAAGTCAATCACGAAGGAGATTCCCCATGAAACTCGAAGCCGCTAAATCCATCACACACTTTTTAGGAATAAGTCTCCTGCTGGGTCTCTGCACGTTTCCGTTGAATGCCGGAACTGTAGTTCAGCAGCCTGATCAAGCTGCAGCGGCGCTCCGCGAGGGCCGTCGCCTTTTAAAACGGGGTAAGTCTGATCAGGCCCTGGGCCAGTTGCGAACGGCCTTGAACCTCTACACCACGGCCAAGAACAACCGTGGGATAGCCGCAGCTAACAACGAATTGGGCGACCTCTACTTGAGACAAGGGCAATACAACGTCGCGCTCGAACATTACAAAAAGGCGCTTGAAGGCTTTCGCGGGGCCTCACAAAAACAGGATGTCGTAACGGCGGCGGTAGGCCTTGCCGACGACCAATTCAACGCGAACCTGATGCTGGCCAAAATTGGTGACATCAACTTTCGGCTGGGTAGGATTCCTGAAGCAAGCGCCGCTTACGGGCAGATGGTGGTTAAGAAACCGGAGGGGGCAGCCTCAAAAGTCGGTCGCAGGTTTGGTGGGTTGGGTGCTATTGCAGGCGGTATTTCGACGGGCAGCGTTTCTGTCGCCGCACCAACCAGTGCCCTGACGATTGCCATGGAGGCCAAAAAAGAACTCGACGAGTATCGCAACTCGATCGTTTATTCCAGTTATCAACTAGGCATAGGTCGCATTGCTTATTTCAATAACGATCTGGAGACAGCCAAAAAAAGCTTTCTTCTTGCACTTGAAGCGACGAGTAGCAGCCTGGCTGGAATTGGCAATCTTGGACAGACGCGGCGCTTTCGTGCTGCTGCCAGAACGAGCCTCGGGGATGTGGCACTACGCCAGGGAAAGCTCAAGGACGCTACTAAGTCTTACACGGAAGCAATCAAGGGGGCACAAGACGACAAGCGACTTGATCTAATGTGGCCGGCGCAGCGGGGTCTCGGACGCAGCCTGTGGTTGCAGGCCGCACAGGAAAAGGATCCCAAAAAAGCCGGCTCAATGAGGGAATCCTCGGTCGGAAACTATCGCGAAGCAATCAAGACAATAGAGACGTTGCGGGCAGGTAGCCTACATGCGGACGAAGCGCGCACGACTTTTCTCGCCACCACCAAGAATGTATTCGATGAGGCAGCCAGTTCACTTGCTGAGATGGCGTTGATTGCAGCGCCCGCCGCGGGTTCTCCACTTGAGGGCACAGCGCTGACCTACGCATCTGAAGCTTTCAAGATCACCGAGCAGGCGCGCGCTCGTTCACTGCTGGATCTCTTGAGCGAAAGCGGCTCGTCGGTCACTGAAGGCGTTCCTGCCGAGCTTCTCAAACGCAAACAGGAGAATCTGGATCGTCAGCAGGAAATAGCCGAGTTGTTAACCGGAATCAATATCTCCACTGACGAACCTAAGAAGAAACCCGGAGAGCTGGAAGCGGAACTCGACAAGTTACAAACTGAGTACAATGAAATTGAGAACCAGATCAGAGTAGCGAGCCCACGTTATGCCGCCCTGACCTCAGGTCAGTCCCTATCGCTCGCCGACGTACAGCAGAAGGTGCTTGACGACCAGACAGTCTTGCTCGAGTACAGCCTGGGACCCGAAGCCTCTTACCTTTGGGCGGCGGATTCAAAGAGCCTGACCCTTCACAAGCTCGCGCCCAGGCCAGACCTGGACAAGCTGGTAATGGATCTGCGCGCACAACTAATTCCAGCGAAGCTGCAGCGTCGTATTGTGGGCATTGACGTGGCTGCTGACGCGACCCGAGGACTCGGCGTCGTTTCCGCGTCAGAGGATGCCGCTCCATTTACAGCTGCCTCGAGCGCACTCTACAAGGCTGCAGTTGAACCGGCCAGTTCACTCATCGCCCAGAAGCGCTTGCTGATTGTCGCTGATGGTGGACTGAACTACATACCCTTTGAGTCGCTGGTCAAAACGGCTGGCGGAGATTATTCGTCCGCGCAATATCTGGTCAAGACGAATGAGATCGTATACGCACCCTCGGCATCGGTAATTGGGGCCATCAGACAGCAGGGGCAAAAGCCATCAGGGCGCGCAATGCTGGTGATAGCGGATCCGGTTTTTAACTCAAACGATGCGCGAGCAAAAGGGGTCGCGCCGTCCACCGCTTCGGCTGAGACGCGTGGCCTGGGGATCGAGAGTGCCTTAACTGATGTGACCGGCCAGGGCGCTGTGGCTACGGCCGAACAAGCGAAGATGCAGGGCTTACCGCTGGCAAGACTGTCTGGCACACGCACCGAAGCTCAGCAAATTGCTGCGCTCGGAAAAGCCTCGGGAGCGCCGACCGACGTTTGGCTCGACCTCGATGCGAGCGAAGCAAATCTTGGAGTCCGCGACGTCACTAAGTATCGCGTTCTGCATATTGCAACCCACGGTCTCTTGGACGCGGAGCGTCCTCAGTTTACCGGTGTCGTACTTTCTCTCGTGGGTAACAAAACTGATGACGGTTTTCTTCGTACCGATGAGGTTTTCAACCTGCGGCTGGGATCGCCGCTGGTTATGCTCTCCGCGTGTGAAACGGGATTAGGAAAGGAAAAGCGCGGCGAGGGCGTAATGGGCCTCACGCGCGCTTTCCTGTACGCCGGCGCTCCGACCGTCGGGGTCAGCCTCTGGTCAGTGGCAGATAAATCGACTGCCGATCTGATGACCGATTTTTACAAGCGCCTGCTTTCGTCACCTGGTGCCGCTTCAATGGGAGGGTCTCCCTCCGCCGCAATGCGCGACGCGCAACTCGCAATGATCACCGGGAAGAAATACAGCGCTCCATTCTACTGGGCGCCATTTGTCCTGGTGGGTGACTGGCACTAGTTGACGAGTGGCAACGCACCGAGAGACTCTCAAACTCACCACTGCAGCCAGGGCTCAGCCTTTGCCGAGCCCTCCGACCATTGCCATCTGCAAGCAGTCCCGTTCAGGTCAGCATTACCGACCGACCGTGATAGTGAAAGTCGCCGCGGGAACAGTGCTCTTTAAATCGTAGCTGTCAATCGTAAGGTCGGCGAAACGCTGGCCTTGTAGGCGGGTCACAACGTGGAAGGGAAGCATCATGCAATCGGCTCGGCGGTAATCACTGCGCTCCTCTTCAATAACTACGTTGCTGGTGTAGCGCGTACTTATCTTGTCAATGAGAAAGGTATGCTGATTGATCCAGTAGCGGACTGTGTCCTGCGGATTGAACTTCACTTCCACCACGTAGTCATTGCCTTCATCCCTCTGTCGTACCGTAACGAGTTGACCCTCGATTGCCCGGTTCAAAGTGTCAAAACCCATCATGCCCCAATGGCGTGCAGCTGTATTCTCACTAACCCGAAACTCGTTGCCGAAGATCATTCCGCCGCCCTGGGTGCCCGTAAAGACTAAGTAAGTTCTGCCGGGAAGGGTCGCACTCGGCGTCACGTCAAGTCTCCGGCGCATCTGCTTATCCTGATAATCGGTGATCCTAAGTTTAACTTCCGCCATTGCCCCGAGTGGGTTCGCACCTATTCCACCAAACGCAGCTGCATTTACAAAGCCGTTGGCCTGAACAGTAACATGTTGCATGCCGGCATAATCAGAGCCGCCATGGGCGATTCGAGCGACGCTAAGAATTTCACGGCCGGTAAAGTCGGCAGCCGCGTTGGGGGTGGTCGTCGCAGTTATGGTCAAGGCCATAACCGCCAGGCAACAACAAGCAAGAATCTTAGCTTTCATGGGGGTCAGTCTTCGTAACATAATTGAATTGTTCCTCCGGTCGATTTGTATGTGCGGGAGACTTCTAGAGCCAGGTCAGCGCACCTGTGTGAAAGAGCTATGAACGGGCGGTTCACGAAGCCGGCGGCAACGCCACTCGCCCGTTTTCATCCGATGTCCTGAGAGCGAAGGGCAATCCCGGTAGCACCCAGCAATCCGAAAAGCATCGCCAGGAGTACCCCGAGATTTGTCCAACGTCCTCCCCATGGATGTAGGAAATCCACAAAACTACTAAGGTCGTCAGGGACTTTCCTGGCGCCGCCAACTTCCGGAGCAGGGCCAGGCTCCGGAGCGGTTGGTTTATCGGGAGAACCTCCCGCCATCAAGTCCTTCTGATATTGGTCCATGTTCTCTTCGAAGTCTCTCGACTTCTTCTGAGCATCCGACCGGTAAGCATTGATTCTTTGCTGGGCATCCTGAATATTTTTATCGTTCTCGTACTCAATCTGTTTATAAAGCCCGCGCCCCTCGTTCTTGCTGGCCGGCTGGGCACTCTCATCTTTCCCGCGCAGGACGTCGAGACCAGAGAGCCGCTTCATTTCATCAAACGTCCAGGTCGCAGGCATCACGACACCCGCGACTTTAGCGATTCCCACCGGTACCCCGACA
>JAMQPH010000766.1 GCA_023717605.1 Pyrinomonadaceae bacterium | reverse complement strand
GCCTCGACGAAATTTCCGTTGAATTGATTAAGCTTCGCCAACCAAAAGTCAAAGCCACTAAAGTTAGAGTCGGGCGAATCGTTTGGGTTCCGAAGCAGGTAACCGTAGTACTGCATGAGCACAAACGCCTTGTTGAACTCGCTCAGTGCCAGGTCCGCGTCCTCGGCCACGGCCCGCAAAACCTGCGCTCGATTCTTTGCGCCCGAAGACAGCTCGCTCACGAGTTGATCGCGTTCCGTTGGCGACAACGCACCGCCAGCATTCTGATTTAGCGCATCGACGAACTGTGTCGCCGTCAGTGTCTGAGGATAGGCTGTGGTAAAGCGCGAGCGGGAGACGAAGTCAGCAGCGTATATCGCTTTGTTGGCAGCCAGGAGCGCCTCCCAGCCTGCCTTGCCAACTTCCACTCCCAGGCCGATTTGCCGCGTGTCTGGCAAGAACTCGCTACGGATCAACGGGACGGGCGCGCCCGGCAGATCGCCATAAGCAGCTTTGTACATCCGATAGACAAGGTAACCGGTTTCCCGAAACTCAATCGACAGGAAAAAGGCCGCTGAAACGTTAATCCGCTTAACCTCTACGCACTGCGCGTCCGTGCCGCACGAGGTAATCTGACCGCTCCAGAAGGCGAAACCGGCGGCGTCAGGTTCGCGATTGAGAAAGTCGAGATATTGTTGGCGCACAAAGAAGTTGGTCGAATGCTCAATAGGATTAGGCTGTGGTAACCCAAGGGCCAGACCCGAGAGAGCGAGATCGATGGAACTGTCGGCTTCAGTAAAAACCAGTCCATCGTTCAAGAACCCATTCAGATACGGATCGGGAAACGCGTCTATTCGCGGAGTGCCGCCATTGCCGCCGGCTCCGTCTTCCGAGCCGCTGGCATCTTCAATGACGTAGACATCTCCGAGACCTGTCCCCGTCAGCCCATGAAGGAAAAGATTATTGTCGATTGAAAGACCTTCCACGACGACTTCATCTCGATCCGCTCGCCCGTCACCGTTGTCGTCGTAAAGTGCCAGCAGGAATGTGTCATTTCCGGAAGAATGTGAGAAGACTACCCCGAGGGAGTTGACGGCTATGTCCAATGGCTCGTCATTCGCAAATGGATACGAATAATAGGGGGCAGCATCGAGAGTGTCGGGCATGCCATCGGCGTTGGTGTCGCGAATGATTCGCAACTCATTGGAAGTGAAATCCGCTATCAGTAAATCGTTATTCGGCAGCAGCGCCAGGCCGTTGGCGTTGTAAAGGCGATTATCGCCGACGCGCACCAGTTCGACCGAACGAGAGTTGTCAAAACTTCCGGTGTTCGGATCCCTCACCAAGAGTACGATTCCCGGCGACGGCTCGTTGAGTGGATCGCCCGGATCAGACGAGTTGTAGTAGCCGCTGGAGGATACAACTATGAATTCTCGACCGGCATGCGACCTGCCGGCTACCACAGCCGCCGCCGAAGGAAGTTGAAAATCAGGTTGAAGGTTGTAGGTACTGGACGTATCCATGCGGTAATCGCCATTGGTATCTAATGCGACCAGCACCACGCCAACGGGAGTGTTGTTTAGCGTGCCTCCAAAGACCTCGTATCGTGTGCCTGAGTGTCCCACTGCGACATCGAATGCGCCGCCAGCTGAATCGAAGGTAGTCCTCTCGTCAGCCACTAAGTCGTTGTTTCTATCTACGAACTGTTCCACCGTTCCGGCATCAGAGGTCAGGCTCAATTGCGATGTGTGCAACAGTCGATTGAGCGGCGTGCCGGGGATAATTGGATTCAATGCCGCGAAGTTTGCTGATGAAGATGCGCGAGCCGGTCCCGTGAATAAAGAGAGTGAGGTTGATCTGCGACCCAGGTGCCGAGGTCGGATTTCATTACTCCGTTGGGTACGTGCCGGAACATAGCCGCCGACCCGCCCGGCTCGAGTAAACTTATCGGGACGCGCTCCCAGAGCCCGCCGCATGTTTGGCTTTAGTTTTGGAGCCGGCGTCTGAGCATTGCTGACCACGGCGAACAGAAAAGCGCTTATCATCAAAGCGGCGAGG
The DNA here is from genome assembly GCA_023717605.1 of Pyrinomonadaceae bacterium. Taxonomy (GTDB): domain Bacteria; phylum Acidobacteriota; class Blastocatellia; order Pyrinomonadales; family Pyrinomonadaceae; genus PSRF01. The sequence continues at coordinate 12,697 of JAMQPH010000766.1, read as the reverse complement.
AGAGCCAGAAAGTAAATCGATAATCGTAAGACCTGCATCACTTCCTCCCATTTTCGAATCCGAACCGCTCAAGCCTCGCAAACTTGACAACTCAGGAAGGCGGCTTCGCCGCACTCCAGGGCGGTAGGGCTCCGCCTTACCGTGGAGTTTCCATTTAAAATGAGGCTGGGCCTCGTCCGTCGGACTCCTGAGAGGCATAGCCTCGAATTCAAAGGAGGTCTTCCGGTAAGGCGTAGCCATACCGCACTGCTGGGCGGCAAAGCCGCAGTGGGGCAAGCGCCCTTTCTGCCGCAAATTACCGTAAGTACTCTCGTCGGTTTTCCCCCGGCATCTGCCTTCCGCCTTGTGTGAATGACACTCATCGTTAGCCGCACTGCTTCGGTATTCAGTGCTCCCGTCTAAGCGGTGGCCGCGCACGCTCTGGTGCCGAATGTTCTGAACGTGAGGGAGGATCTGGACGCTGCGCTGGTTCGGATCGCTGCGGCGCTGGTTCAGAACGCGGTGCCGGTTCGGACCGTTGAGGAGCGGGTTCCGAACGTTGCGGCGGTGGATCGTTGCGCGGCGGCGGATCGTTACGCGGCGGCGGATCGTTGCGCGGTGGCGGATCGTTACGCGGTGGTGGATCATAGCGCTGCGGTCTTTCCTCACGTGGTGCGGGCGCTGAGCGTGAAGGTGGGGGCTCATAACTGCGCGCAGGCGGATCAGGGCGTGGGGCGGGAGTCTCGGTTCGCTCAGAGCGTTCAGGCCGCCCTATTCGCTCGGGGCGATTCGTTTCCACCGGCTGCTGGTTCGTTTCCGGGCGTGCCGGCCGTTCATTTCGCTCAGGCCCATCAGTTCTCTCAGGGCGCGCCGGAACTTCCGCAGGGGTTTGGATTTCCGCGTCTGTAGGTCTGAGGGGTGCAGTTGGCGGTCGCCGTTCTCGAGGCGAATTGTTGATGGCCGGATTATCAGAGTCAATCGGACGCTCCTGCGGATTGGTGCGTGCCGGCCGCGCAGGTCGATCAGGGGTGTTGTCGTTTTCTTCGCGTTCGCTAGTTGGTTGATCAGGTCGATCCACCGGGACGCGCGCCGGACGAGTTGGTCGCACAACTGCGCCTGTTGAACGAGTGTCGGACGCCTCTGGAGTGGCGCTATCAGTCGAAACGACTGTCCTTGGCTCACGTCCGTTGAGTATGCGAGTACGGCGCAAGTCGTTGTCGAGGGAAGCACCCGGCGTTCGTGCCGCTGCGCCAGTTTGCCGATCAGGCACCTCTACACTCGGAGTCACGCGCGCCGGTCGAGCAGTGATCATGCGACCGCCGCTGTCTCCGGAGGCCGCACCACCTGGCCCACTGCTACTAACCCGCGCCGGCCTCAGAGGAAGATCGCGCAACGGTTCCGCGCTCATCACGCGACGCGCTAGTGCCTGATCCGCTGTTTGAAAACGGCCGCTTCCACTGCCGAAATCCGCGGCCCTCGCGCTGGTTACCGCTCGCAAGTGTGCAGGATTAACGCGCCGGAGGTTCGCAAGCTCTCTCTCCCGCATCGGCGTTAGCCGATCGCGATTGCTGTAGTGACGCGAGCGTGGATCGCGGTGGTAGTAGGATAGCGGGTACCAACAGACGCTATTCCCAAAAGAGAAATTAAAAGCGACGAGTGCCGGACGCCACCAGCTGCGATGACGGTAGTATTGACTGCGCGGACACCAGGCCCAGTAGTTGTTGTAGTAGACCCAGCGACCGTAATGATAGGGGGCCCAACCCCATGGTTCATATCCCACCCAGGTCCAGCCGTAGGGTGGACACCAGGTCCAATAACCGTGGCGGTATGGTGCCCAGTCAGGGTAGCTGTTAATGATTGTTACGTGAGGCCGCCAGATCCAGCCATAGTTATCAACGTGGGCCCAGGTTCCGTAGGCATCCAGGTCTTCCGCACCCCAGACGTAATCGTCGTAATACTTGTTGTCGTAGCGCATGCGTTGCGCCAGATATCGTTCTCGATCGTCAATCCAACTGTCCCACGAATCCTCGGGCCCGGCTGCGAGTAACTCCCAGTCGCCGGCGTCGGCTCCCTCGAAAATCAGTTCGGCCGTGCGACCATCTCGCAAAGTGAATCCGGATGTTTCAGAGTAGATGCGCGCCCGCCCGCCATCGCGAGCCGTTAGACGCACTCGGCCATCGCGAGCTACGTCGATGCGGTACAGACCCTTCTTCTCGGCTGCCATCGTGGTCTTGGGAGCATCAACCTCAAAGTACTCGCGGTCGCTGTCAAATCTGGCCAGGCGAACTGAAGCAGTGCCTTCGACAACGCTAAGGGCAACGCCTTCATCACGCAGGGTCACGATTCGCAGGACTGAATTTGATTCGAGGCGCACGAAGTTTCGGGCATCGATCTGAATCTCGAGGCGGGATTCGCGATCAGTCGAAACCGTGTCGCCTTCGACGAGCGGAAAATTGACCCGCGCGCGCTCCCAGTCGCTATTACCATTTCGTTTGAGACTTGGCTCGCCTCTAATCAAACTGATGCGAACGACACGAGCTTTCTCGTCATACTCATCAGCAGCATCATCATCCGCGTGAACCGAGTAACCGGTCGCGAAAAGCATTAGTAAAAGAGAGAGCAGAGTGGCGTGGAGAGATCCTCGGGTAGAACGCATGGCTACGCTCCTTAGGTTTGATTTGCGATTTTTGATTTTTGATTGCCGATTCGTCCGTTTGGCCATTGTGAGCGCGGCTGCCGAGACTCAAAAAGAAATCAAAAATCGGCAATCAAAAATCAAAAATCGGCTTACCGCGCGCTGGCGAAGAACTAAGCTCCGTCGCGCCGAGACTTGGTATCGTTTTGATGGGGCTTAATCAGTTATATGAGCGAGGAGCAAAGCGTGTGCCCGATCAGGGAAAAATGTTTGCTTAAGTGTAATTTGAGATTTCTCAAAGAACTCTCTGTGCGCTCAGTGAGTGCGTGGCGAATAAATCTCAACAAGACTGACCGAGAGACACGGAGAAAGTCGACAGGAGCAGGAGGCAGGGGCCGGTTGGAACACATAAGCACTCGTGACTTGAGAAATCCAAAACACGATCAGCTAATGACGATCGTTTGACCATTAACTACGAACGTTGGTAGTAGTGGGGATCGTATGCGAGATGGTGCGGCATCGATACTATTTCGTGTGAACCTATTTTGGAAGTTGTGAATAGTGCCGCTTGAGAATCCAAAGACTTCCCGGGCTAAATTGCAGTCAGGAAGGTGGACCCCGCCTCAACCTTGAAAGCCACTCAACCTGAGAGCGGGGACAGGGTCCACCTTCCTGACTGCAATTTATCGGAAACTGAGCTTTCCGGGGTCGCCGAGTGTTAACACAGTCGCCAATCAACTAAGTCTCCTTAGATCAGCTTCTGCAGCGATGTATCCAAAGCTTGTCCACTGGTCTCCGCCAATCATCTGGCGAAGGACCTTCAGGGCTTCATCGCGACGCCCGTTGTAGAGGTACCAATTGCCTATGCCGTAGAGGATGCTATTGGAACCCGCCGAACCGGTCTGTTTCAAAGTCTCTGCCAGGAGGTCTTCGGGTGAAACCGCTCCCTTGTGCATCAACAGCAACCGGTAGTAGCCGTCGTTTTCAATGATCTCCATGCCTTCGCTGATTGGCTCCAGCTCTTTGGCTGCCTCGGACTCGCGGTTCATTCTCCTCAGCGTCATATAGAGCCAGTGACTCGTGGCGACGAGTGCATCAGGGTTCTTTGAAACCTTAAGGCACTCGCGATAACTATTCAGCGCCTGCTGATTCTGGCCGGTTAGGTAGTAGGCCAGGCCCAGGTGATACCAGATATTGAAGTGCAGCGTGCTGGTGGGGATGTTGCGCACATTCGGCTGACCGTCTGGTTCTACTTCATCCGGCTTGCCTTTGATCAGTTTTGCAGCTTTCTCAAAATCCTCGATTGCCAGATCGAATTTGCGAAGCGTGACGTAGCGATGTCCGCGGTGGCGGTAAAACCGGGCATCCCAGGGAAACTTCTTTATCCCTTCGCTGTAGACTTCAATCGCCTCACTAAAGCGACCGAGATACGCAAGCCGGCGTCCCAGCCAAATTCTTAGGCCGGGGTCATTCGGTTTGGCTGCGAAGCCCCGGCGCGCTTCGTCAAGCCGGGCTTCCATCTCTTTCCTTGTTTCTGCCGAGACCTGTGGAGCTGGTCGATTGGCGTATTCCGCCTGAGACTTTTTGTCCTGGGTGTTTCCGGCTTTCATCGGAAGGACCAAAGCAGATGTGTTTAAAGCAACCAGCAGGACGGCAATTCTCAGTGAGTGGTTCATAGATTCAAACCCAGCCCGAACAAAATCTGATGCTTCTCGCAATCAGCAGCGCTTGTATGATAGTTCCATACTTGTGTCAATAGTTCGATGGTCGCGCATGACTTCCCAAATAACAGCAAACATCTCTGAAATCACATTCGACGTGATCATCGTAGGCGCGGGCATCAATGGCGCAGGAATCGCCCGCGACGCGGCGATGCGAGGGTTACAAGTACTCGTGCTCGACAAGGGTGACTTTGGCGGTGGCACGACCAGCTGGTCTACCCGTTTGATTCATGGAGGGTTGCGATACCTCGAGCACGCCGAGTTAGGTTTAGTTCGCGAATCGCTACGGGAACGAGAGACCCTCCTCCGCATCGCTCCGCACCTGGTCAAGCCTTTGCCAATCCTGCTTCCGCTTTACGAGCACGCTGCCCGCGGTCCGTTGACCATTCGCGCGGGAATGATTGCCTACGACATGTTGTCGCTCGACAAATCGTTGCCGCGACACCGCATGCTTACGCGTGATGAAGCGCTCGTCGAAGCCCCCGGTTTGAATCGTAACGGGCTACGAGGTGCGGCCATCTACTACGACGCGCAAGTGGACTTTGCCGAACGCCTCGTGGTGGAGAACATGCTTTCGGCGATGGAACACGGCGCAACTGTCGTCACCTATGCTCGCGTGCAAAAGTTAACCAGCGAGCTAAAGGGCTCGTTCACGGATGCGGGTCAGGTTGTGGAGTTCATTGACGTTCGAACCGGCGCTGCGTTTTCAGTTCGCGGCCGAGTCATCGTCAATGCCGCGGGCCCGTGGGTAGACGAAGTTCTGACAACCAGCGAGCTCGCATCGAAGCGTCTGATCGGGGGCACAAAGGGCAGTCACATAATTGTGGGATCCTTCTCCGGTGCTCCCTCGACAGCGCTCTACGTAGAAGCGGAAACAGACAACCGCCCGTTCTTTATCATTCCCTGGGATGGCAAGTATTTAATCGGCACCACCGATATTCGTTTCACAGGCGATCTGGACCGCGTCGAGATCGATGACGATGAGATCGATTACCTGTTACGCGAAACCAATAGAGTCATTCCACCTTCTCGGCTTACGCGCGATGAGTTGCTTTACACATATGCAGGTGTCCGTCCATTGCCTTACACAGACAACAAGAGTGAGGAAAGGATCACTCGCAGACACTTCATTCGAGAATCGCCGGATAAGGAAGGGCTCCTCTCAATCGTCGGAGGCAAACTTACGACCTATCGCAACCTTGCGGAGGAGACAGTTGACCTGATAGGTCGAAAACTCGAAAGGAGTCTTCCCAGGTGTTCTACGTTATTCGACGTCTTACCCGGTGCAGGCACGGATCATTTTCAGTCATTCACAGAGCAATTCAAAAGAGACAGTCGATTGTCATCGCAAGCTAATGAGCGCCTGCTACGCGTTTATGGAACTCGAGCTCGGGAGGTCCTGAAGCTCGCCACCAATGATCGGTCACTTGCTGAAAACTTCGACCACGAAACAGGAGCTATCGCCGCCGAAGTCGTATTTTCATTTCAATGGGAAATGGCCGAGACACTTGCCGATTGTCTATTAAGGCGGACAATGGTGGGCTTAAACTCCTCGGTTGGAGTTGGGGCGGATGAGAACGCGGCAGCAATCGCAAGAGAATACCTGGGCTGGTCTGACACTCGAGTTCTAGAAGAAGTCGCCGCATATCGAAGCTATGTCGAAAGATTTCAGCCTAGCTCACTGAAGAAAGATAGATTGTAGGGGTGTCCCTCTGTGGGCACCCCATCGCCCGCAACCTCCCTCGACATGCTTCCCTGCGGCGATGGGGTGCCCACGGAGGGACACCCCTACAATCCTGTGATTCTTGCTTAGCTCAGTTCCGCTCGCTTAGACTCATTCCGCTTTGTCTATCCCAGTCTCAGTCCTTCTCTAATGTCCGCTACTCCCGCTCTCAAACCAAGCGTTCGCACGGAAGCCATCGCCGGTATTACTACCTTCTTCACCATGGCTTACATCGTCGTAGTCAACCCTTCGATTCTCGCCACAGAAGGTACCGGTATGGCCTTCAGCGGAGTGCTCACGGCGACTGTACTGCTGTGCTTTGTGATGACTCTTTTCATGGGACTCTACGCAAGGCTGCCCTTCGCCGTCGCGCCTGGGATGGGCCTTAATGCCTTTTTTACGTTTACGATAATCCTCACTCAAAAGGTCTGGTGGCAGGTAGCGCTCGGAATCGTGTTCTGGGCTGGAGTTTTGTTCCTTCTGGTCTCGGTCACTCCCATTCGCGAGACCATCGCCAAAGCAATCCCCAGCGAACTAAGAATCGGAACGGCAGCGGGCATCGGCATCTTTCTGACATTTATCGGATTGAAGAACGCGGGTCTGATCGCTTCAGATCCAGTAACCTTCGTCAAACTGGGAACGTTGGGAGTGCCAGCGTTTTTGACGATTCTGGCGACCTGCATCTCAGTTTGGCTGCTGACGCGCAAGAGCGCCTTTGCCTTCCTGGCCGGTATAGTCTTCGCAACACTGTTGGGCTGGGCTTTGGGCTTAGTGAAAGCACCGGCGAGTTTCCTTAGCGCTCCCGACTTCCGGACTGTCTTTCTCAAGTTGGACATTCTGGGGGCTTTGAAACTGTCCTTGCTACCAGCGATCATCTCGATCATGTTTACCGATCTCTTCGATTCGATCTCAACCTTCATCGGTGTCGCGCACGCATCCAATTTGATCGACGAGAGCGGCCAACCGCGCAATTTGAAACAGGGCCTGGTGGTTGATTCCTTTGCTACCCTGGGTGCGGGCTTAGCCGGAACTTCGTCAGGCACTGCCTACATCGAAAGCATGGCTGGGATCGATATGGGTGGACGCACCGGACTTACTTCAGTCTTTACGGCGCTTTGTTTTATTCCTTGCTTTTTCCTGGCGCCGCTTGCAGGTATGGTTCCGGCATACGCGACTGCGTCGGTTCTGATCCTGGTCGGCGCTTCGATGTTCAAGAGCGTTGCCCAGATCTCCTTTTCGAAGATCGAGGAAGGACTACCCGCGTTTTTGACAATCATTCTGATCCCGCTAACTTTCTCGATCACCCAGGGGATCCTGTGGGGGTTTATCTCCCACGTCGGCATGTACCTGATGGTGGGCAGACGCCGCGAAATTAATCCGGTAATGTATGTGTTAGCGCTCATCTCCGTCGGATTACTCTTGCTAGAACATGTTAGGTTTTCATAGCGCCTTGAACAGGATTAGACTTTCGAACAAGTACCAGTCGGGAGGAACTATCGTTATGAGAAGAGCCGCTCAGGCTGAACCGAACGTGTTATGCGCAGTTACCATTACCCGTTTTGCTCTGGCGATTATTTTCGTCGTCGCCGTTTCCGTCAACGCCCTAAGCCAGATACCTTCCGCGACTCCGACTCCCACGGACAATCGAGGCATCGGCATCCAGTCTTCGGGTTCCACAACGACTTCGCCAGCCGACCAGGCGGCCAGAGAGGCCAAACCAGAACTCGTATTGCAGACCGGCTACAACAATTTCTTCGGAGCTACGCGATTAGTCTTCAGTCCCGACGGACGGCTACTGGCAACCACGACCTGGCGCAGCAGCACCGTCAAGCTGTGGGAGACGTCGAGCGGACGCGAGTTGCGCAACTTGTCCAGCGGGACTCAGAGCGGCATGAGCATGTCTCCTTTCGTCGCCTTTAGCCGGGATAGCCGCCTAATTGCTGCCGCCGCCGGCGACAACTCGGTAAAAATCTGGGAGGTAAAATCAGGACGAGAACTGCAAACGCTCGCCGGCACTCAAGGGTCCATGGCCTCCGCGATCACCGGCATCTTCTTTATTGCGTTTGCTGCGAACGGTAACGTGGTGATCATCAGCGACGCGATCAGAGTCTGGGACACTACGTCGGGTCAGGAACTGCGGTCGATCGGTCTGGACACTTTGAGCACGTCGGCGTTGATGGGTGGTGGAGGCGGTGCGGCGATTACTCCGGATGGGAACCAGTTGGCCTTCGTTCTCTCTCGCGGCGTTGAGAGCCCGCAGGTAAAGTTTTGGGATCTCGCGACCGGGCGTGAGGCTCGCACGGTGAATCTGCCTGACAAAGACTTCGATGGTGTTGAGCTGGGATTTACGACCGACGGCCGTTTGCTCGTCGCCGGAATCGTCGACAAGCGTCTAAAACTATGGGATCTGAGTGCGAAAGGAAATGAGCGGGACCTGACACCAACCGCCACTGATTACGGTTTCATAAAGTTCAGCCGCGATGGTCGTCTGCTCGCACTCGCCGAAGGCTACACCGTCAAATTGTGGGACCTCACGACGTCGCGAGAGTTGCCGGCCTTGAATGCGCCTCAAGGCAGCCTATCAGCCTCGCAAGCGCGTATCTTTGCGAATTTCACCGAGGACGGGAAGAGAGTTGCTACCGGAGGGTTCGGCACGCCCACGATTCTCTGGGAAACTGAAACGGCAAAACAACTCGTCAAGTTGAGTGGACGCACGAACATGGCGTACGAGGTTGCCTTCAGCGCCGATGGCACTCGACTCTCTTCCGGTGGACGCACGCGCTGGGATCTTCGTACGGGTCGTGGTACGCGCCTCGCGGCTGCGCCCTCCGACAGTGTGTTCGGCCTGCCCAGCCCTGATGGAAAATTGCTCGCCACATTCATGATGAACAGTAATGCCCTCACAATTCTGGAAGTACCAAGCGGACGTCAATTGCAGCGTCTGGCGCCGGCTTCCAGTGGGAGCATTATCAACCGCGTCAATTTCAGTCCTGATGGGACGATGCTGCTCATTTCTTATGGGCCAGATCCGGAGCAACAGCAGAACCCGAATAGTGCTCTGAGCGGCAGTGAGAACCAATTAAAGATTTGGGAGGTGAAATCAGGGCGTGAGTTGCGTTCGATAGCGCTCGGCATCGGCGGTGCATCCAAAGCCGGTTTTAGCCCCGATGGTCGAACGCTGGGGACGTTGGGAGCAATGGGCCAAATCGCACTCTGGGATACTGAGTCGGGCAGCCGGATACGTGATCTGACTTCGTCACCATTAGCCAATCTCGGAGCGCTGGGTAATCCCGGCGCAACGACCCCTGGTTCGATCAACCCCCGCACCATCATGAAACCGGGCTCAATAAAATCGGGGTCAATAGCAATGCCCAACATGGCCGATATGAGTGCCATGATGACAAACATGATGGGCGCGATGTCAGCCGGCACCATGGGCCAAACCGTCACCTCGCTCGCGTTTAGTCCTGACGGCCGGACACTCGCGACGGGCGGTGTCGAGTCGAAGTCGAATTTCGATATGGCCGCAATGATGAGCGCTGCCATGAACCCTGGGAAAAGACCCAAGAACCAGCCCACTCCCGATCCCCAGGATTTCATGAAGAATATGAAAGTTGAGACTACCGGTCAGGTACGGCTCTGGGACGTTGCCAGCGGTAGTCAGATTGGTGATCTCAAAGGCCATGGCAAAGGCGTTACCGAAGTTGCTTTTAGTCGGGATGGCCGGCTCCTCGCTTCCGGCAGTTCCGATAACACGATCCGAATCTGGGACCTGGCGACCAAGCACGAGCTTCGTACTATGACCGGGCATACGTCCAACATCGAATCGATGGATTTTAGCCCTGACGGACGCTTGCTGGCATCGGCCGCCGATGATGGCGGCACCTTCTTGTGGGATACAAGCACCGGCGAACACCTGGCGACGCTGATCTCCCTCGACGACGGCGGTGAGTGGATGGTAGTCACGCCACAGGGTCTGTTCGACGGCACGCCCGTTTCATGGAGCCAGATTCTCTGGCGCTATAACCAGGACACGTTCAACGTCGCACCTATCGAATGGTTCTTTAACGAGTTCTATTATCCTGGTCTGCTCAGCGACATCCTTGCCGGCAAGCGACCGCGCGTCGCGCAGGATGTTTCCCGGAAAGACCGGCGGCAACCAGTTGTTAAACTGTCACTGGCCGGCGAGCCTGCGCCAGCCACGGGCATAGCTACACGCCGGGTAAAGGTAAGAATCGAAGTCACCGACGCACCTGCGGACAAGGATCATCCGCAGGGCCCCGGCGCTCGTGACCTACGCCTGTTTCGCAACGGCTCGTTAGTGAAAGTTTGGCACGGCGATGTTTTGAAGGGTCAACCCACGGTCACGCTTGAGGAAGAAGTCACTGTCGCTGCCGGAGCGAACGCGCTGACGGCTTATGCCTTCAACAAGGATAACGTCAAGAGCAAAGACGCTAAGTTGCCGCTGACGGGCGCGGACAGTCTAAAGCGCGGCGGCACGGCTTATGTTATCGCCGTCGGCTTAAATGAATACGCAAACCCGCAGTACAACTTGAAGTATGCCGTGGCTGATGCGCAGAGCTTCGGTGATGAAGTGCGCGCCCGGCAAGCGCAAGTGGGGCGGTTCGAGCGTGTCGAAGTCGTTGCCTTGCTGAACGAGAACGCAACCAAAGCGAACATACCTTTGGCGTTGAAACGACTGGCCGGCTCAGTTGAACCGCCCAGTTTGAAGGCGGGCTTTCTCGATCGAGTCAAACGCGCAGAGCCGGAAGATACGGTGATCATATACTTCGCCGGTCACGGAACGGCGCAGGCGCAACGCTTTTACTTGATCCCGCATGACCTGGGTTACACCGGCGACAGGACCAAACTTACTGAGCAGGGTCTGCAGAGCATCCTATCGCACAGCATCTCCGACCTAGAGTTGGAGGAAGCGGTCGAGGGCCTGGACGCGGGTCACCTGTTAATGGTCATCGACGCCTGCAACTCCGGACAGGCGCTCGAGGCGGAAGAGAAACGCCGTGGGCCAATGAACTCGAAGGGACTGGCCCAACTGGCCTACGAAAAAGGCATGTACATCCTTACCGCCGCGCAAAGCTATCAAGCGGCTCTGGAAGCTGCGCAACTCGGTCACGGACTCCTGACTTACGCATTGGTTGAGGAAGGACTTAAGACAGCGATCGCAGACATTGAACCGAAGGACGGACTGCTGAGCGCGAGAGAGTGGCTCGACTTCGCCACCGAGCGTGTGCCCCAGATGCAGGAAGAAAAGATGAAGGAGACTCGGGGTGTAGGGCTGGCGATCGCCTTTACCGAGGGAGAGCAAAATATCGCAGACCCTCAAAAACGCACGCTCCAACGCCCGCGTGTCTTCTACCGGAGAGAATCGGAAGCGAGTCCGCTGGTGATCGCGAAACCGTGAATGACGGGAAGCGAGTAAAGATAGAGACTAAGTGAATTTGCAAAGAGGGCATGCGGTAAATTGCGGGTGAGGGAAGGGTTCATTTTCCATATCTCATTTGACATTTCTCATTTGTCATCGCCAGAACTCGTCTATTCGGCGGCTGAGTGATCGTTTGTTAGGCGCGCTTCAGTTGTGGCCGTCGCCATCTTCTGCATCTCTGGGTTGTTGCGCTTCGAGAGCATTTGATGACTTTTTGCTTAGATGAGTTCTGCAATGTCCAATGAGAAATGTCAAATGAGATATGGAAAATGAAACCTTCCTGACCTGCAATTTATCGGAGCTTGAGCAGACCTCTGGTAATCAGCACTGTGTCAAAGACTGATTATTCAAACCTAATGAACTCCATCGGTAAATCCATTCCGCGCAAAGAAGGCCGTAGGAAAGTCACTGGCGCGGCGCTTTACGTTGACGATCTGACTTTTCCCGGAATGCTTCACGGCGCGACTGTGCGCAGCACGAATGCGCGCGGGCGGATCAAAAACATTTCCTTCGAAGGTGAGATTCCCTGGGAGGAATTCACCATCGTCACCGCCAAAGATATTCCCGGTGAGAATTACGTCGCACTGATCCTCAACGACCAACCCTATCTCGCCAGCGAGGTAATCAATCACCCTGAAGAACCAATAGTTCTGCTGGCGCATCCTGACAAGTATCTGCTGGAGGAGGCGCGCCGCAATGTGCGCATCGAGACTGAGGAGTTGTCGGCGATCTTCTCGTTGGAAGATTCGTTGGCCAGAAAGGAAATCGTCTGGGGAGACGACAATGTTTTCAAATCGTTTATGGTTGACAAGGGCAACGTAGACGATGCCTGGGCCGGGGCCGATCATATCATCGAAGGGGAGTATCACACGGGCGCGCAGGAGCAGCTGTACATCGAAAACAATGGAGTGATTGCCATCGCGAACCCCCACGACGGCGTAACGGTTTGGGGCTCCATGCAGTGCCCTTACTATGTGCACAAAGCGCTGATTAAACTCTTCGCGTTACCGGAAGACAAGATTCGTGTGATTCAGACTGAGACGGGCGGGGGCGTTGGCGGCAAGGAAGAGTACCCATCGCTCGTTGCCGGCCACGCGGGCTTGCTGGCCTTGAAGTCTGGTAAACCCGTCAAAATCATTTATGACCGCGCCGAAGACATGGTGGCCACCACCAAACGTCATCCGTCTCGCACGAGA
>JAMQPH010000760.1 GCA_023717605.1 Pyrinomonadaceae bacterium | reverse complement strand
TTCGCTCGCGCGGTCATCGTCGCCGCGCCTGACCGAATCATCTGGGGAACCGACTGGCCCCACTCCAACAATTTTGCCCCGGGACATACACCTAACGACGGCGATCTAGCGGATCTGCTTGCCGAGTTTGCACCGGATGAGCAAGTCAGAAAAAAGATCCTGGTGGAAAATCCAGCGGCGCTTTATGGTTTTGGTTGATTTATTTAATAAAGAGAGTCTCAAAAGGGCGCCAAGTGTGGTAAATTTGATTTAGATGTTTTTAGTGTGTTTAATGTCTGAAATCGATCCGACCTATCCGGTCTCAAAACGTAATCTTCAAGGGTACAAGCGATGAAACACTATAATAGACAAATCTCTTTCATCGTTGGTGTAGCGACGTTCTGTGCCGTCGCCGCGGCAAATGTGTCAGCCGCAACCATCAAAGGGAACGTCCGATACTCAGGAGCCCGAGTGGAAAAGAAAACGTTCCCTGTGACGATTGATCAATATCTGTGTGGCAAAGAAAAAGAGGCCGGGGACTTGATGCTTTCCTCCGCCAATGGAATCCGCAATGTCGTAGTGTCGCTTCACGGTGTCCCAATTGGCTCGAAAGCGCCGGCGCCTCCTGTACCCGCAAAAATGGATCAAAAACAATGCGTATTCGTACCTCGGGTGATCGTCGTACCGGTCGGCGGAACCGTGGAGTTCCTCAACAGCGACCGGCTGCTACATAACGTGAGGGGCGGCGGCAAGGAGAATCCCCCCTTCAACCGCGCGCAACCCCACGCGCGGACGATTGCGATCGGGTTCAAGAGCCCGGAGGTCCTTCGTGTGGATTGCGATATTCACTCCTGGATGCGTGGTTGGATAGTGGTGGCCGAGCACCCTTTCTACGCTGTAACCAACGACGAGGGTGAGTTCGTCTTCGAAAACATACCGCCGGGCAAGTACAAGCTTCAGGCCTGGCAGGAAATCTTGGGACGCGTCGACCAGGAAGTCGCTGTGTCGGGCGAAGGCACTCAGACCATCACCGTGCGCATGGAAAAGAAGTGATCTCCAGCCTCTACCCAGTCAGCTAAGGAACCACGGTAATTTTTTTGGACGCTTCCCAGGCCGCAGAATGATTCGGCTCCTCCAGCGCGCGAAGTGATCCTCCCTCGTCCAGTGCAATCGTGAAAGTGACCTTAGGGTACGAGTAGACCGGGTGGAGATAAACTCGGGAGATCTCTGCAGTGTTGATGTACAGAGCGATGTACCGGATGAAGTGCTCGCTCAGCGCCGGATGCTCGCCTTCGCTCCCGATAGAGACCGTGACATCGAACCATTCGCCTCGCTTGACCCTATCCGGAGCAACGATTTTCGGAGTGTGCTTCGGATCCAAAGATTTGCGCACCTCCTTGAACTCGGGGGTAAACTGCTCTGCCTGACCCGCCCAGACAAGCTTACCGACGACAATCAGACCTAGAGCGAAACCGAGCATCACGATAGCCCCAATGAGCCACTGTCTGTGACTGCTAATCATTTGGATTTTCCTCCCGCTATCGATCTCTGTTTGACTTTTTTATAGCCCGCGCCAGCGGAGAACGTCGTAGGCCAACACACCGTCTTGTTTTCCTGCCACTCTCAGCAGCCCTAGCTCGCGGACCTCTACAGAGTCTTTCACGCGCTCATAGGTACTGCCGGTTATTAGTATTTGTCCCGGTCCGGCGTTGGACTCGAACCGTTGGGCCACGTTTACCTCGTTGCCGATCACCGTGTAATCCGTCCTCCGTTCCGATCCTATATTGCCGGCAATAACAGTTCCGGTATTGATTCCGATTCCCATGTGGAGATGAAGGTCAGGGAATCTAGCAAAGCTGACACCTTTTAAACGCTCCTGCATGACAAGCGCACAGCGCACGGCACTTGAGGGGTGTTCGTCGTGACCAATCGGCGCTCCGAAAAACGCCATAAACCCGTCTCCTCGAAATTTGTCGAGAGTCCCTCTCTGCTCAAAGACGACGTCGATTACATGTGTCAGATAAACGTTGAGAATGTCAACGGCGTCCTGCGGGTCAAGTCTCTCAGCTAGCGGTGTGAACCCGCGCAGGTCGCCAAAGAGAACGGTGACCTCGCGCTTTTCCCCGCCCAGCTTTAACTGACGCTCCGGATCGGCAATGATCTCCGCGGCAACTTCTTCGGAGACGTACCGGCCGAAAAGCGTGCGGAGCAAGCGGTTTTTTGTCTCGATGTCATCGTGTAGCGTCTTGATCCGCAGAAGAGACTTGACCCGGGTCAACAGCTCCTCCCGGTTAAACGGTTTGGTCAAGAAATCGTCGGCACCTGCTTCGATGCCGCGGATACGATGCGAAACATCGTGGAGGGCCGTTAACATCACCACCGGCAGGAGACGAGTGGTCTCGTTGGCGCGAATCCTCTCGCAGACCTCGTACCCTGACATACCGGGCATCATTACGTCCAAGAGGACCAAATCCGCGGCGGCGCTTTCCACGAGATTCAAGGCTGTCGGGCCATCAGTGGCAGTGATGATCTCGTATTGCGCTGAGGTCAGTGCTTTCGTCAAAAGATCGAGATTTTGTCTGTTG
>JAMQPH010000604.1 GCA_023717605.1 Pyrinomonadaceae bacterium | reverse complement strand
AGCGGGTGACTGAAGTGTATGCGATGGTTCCGATCCCAAAATTTTATGTCGTGTTCATTTACGAGGAGATCGCCAAGGACTCCTGCTATGTCGGTGGCGAGCTGAACAACAAATTTGTTCGGTTCAAGGTCGACCATATTGCGAGGACATTGCCTGGTCAGGTCCTCAGAGAATGGTGGATCAGGACGCTTGACGCGGTCATCGCTCCCTACGTCAAGGACAGGGGATATGATTGGGAAATTTCCGTTGACGAAACACCGTTCGATCTGTGGTCTCTTCAAGGGGAACTTCCTCCTCCCTTTGAGTCTGTGGCTGAGAAGCGGTGGGTGAAGGAAAATAAGGCGAGTCCCTATATCTTAGCGGAAAAGATTCCTGTCAATCTCGTCCTCGCTCCCGGAATAGCAGACCGTTAGGGTCCGGCTTAGTTGGCCGTGAGCGTTTGCGGAGCGGCGTGTGTCGAGGTAGTCATAGTCCGAATGTGACGTGGTACACAAGAGAGATGACGACCAACAGGGCAACTCATCTTTCTTGGGACAAATTTCTACCTGCAAGGATGCCTCCTACTGGTAGAGCACCGCGGCTCAGTCGCAGCCAGTAAGCTTGGTGAATAATCCCAGGGTTCTCTGCAACACTCTAACAAATTCTCGCAGAGACAGTGGTGAATCCAAGTTTTGAAGAAACAATGGCTCAATCGATCGTCATGCTGGTTACCGAGTTGCTCGTATAAACGTGTAAACAACCCAAACATTTCCGCCTATCGGGGTACGTTGAAAGGAGAATGCCGCATGAGAACGATGAAAGCAGTGGAAGTACGGCAACCCGGAGGACCTCTGCAACTCGTGGAGCGGGACGTACCCAGTCCCGCAATGGGGCATGTTCTTATTAAAGTGCAGGCCTGCGGGATCTGTCACAGCGATGTTTTTACCAGGGAGGGTCTGTGGCCTGGGATCCAGTATCCTCGTGTGCCTGGACATGAAATTGCCGGGATCATCGATGCGGTAGGTTCGGGCGTGGGTGAGTGGAAACCGGGCCAACGGGTCGGTGTGGGATGGCACGGAGGACATTGTGGCCGCTGCGAACCGTGCCGCCGAGGCGATTTTATCCTCTGCCACCGTGCACTAGTGCCGGGAATTAGCTACGACGGAGGCTATGCCACGTACATGGTTGCTCCCGTAGAAGCGTTGGCGCGGATTCCAGACGATCTTTCCAACGTTGAGGCGGCCCCACTGCTATGCGCTGGCATCACGACCTTCAACGCGCTTCGCAACAGTGGTGCGCGACCCGGCGACGTGGTCGCCGTCCTCGGCGTCGGCGGTCTTGGGCATTTGGGTGTGCAATTCGCGGCCAAGATGGGTTTCGAGACGGTGGCGATCGCCAGGGGGAAAGACAAAGAGGCGTTGGCAAAGAAATTGGGCGCCCGCCACTACATCGACAGCAGCGCACAGAATGTGGCCGAGACGCTCACCGCTCTCGGCGGAGCGAAGGTCATTCTAGCGACCGTCACGAGCGGCAAGGCAATGAGTGCTGCTATCGATGGTCTAGCCATCGATGGGAAACTGATCATGGTCGGTATCTCGGAGGAGCCTGTAGAGGTGCCCATCGTCAAGTTCATTGTGGGGCGACATTCAGTTCAGGGATGGCCGTGCGGGACCTCGGCGGACTCGCAGGATACATTGGCCTTCAGCGTCCAAACGGGCATACGGCCGATGGTCGAGGAGTTTCCGCTTAAACGCGCGGCTGAAGCCTATGACCGCATGATGAGCGGCAATGCGCGATTTCGTGTGGTGCTCACCATGAACTGACACAAAGAACTGCCTGTCCACAATCAGTTGATTTTGGATTCGATGATCCTGATGCATAAAGTCTTGTTTCAACTGCCTAACCGAAGCAAGAACGAGGAGGGTTTTTGAAATGCCAGGTCCCTAAGCGCTCTCGAGAGAGTTGACAAGCCATCGAGAACTGCGGAAAATATCTCTCCTCGATAGGGGCCTATCAATCCAAAACCTGGTTCGTCGAAGGGGAGGAAAGCCATGAAAAAAGAAATTCGCTTCCTTTTGTTCCTGGGCGCACTGTCTGTAGGTGCCACTGCACAAGCCGAGACCGGGGTTAACATGAATCTTGTTGATGTGAATGGTGTCGGGAAAGATATTGGCCAAGTCACAATCAGTGTAACGCAATACGGCCTCGTGTTCAGCCCCGCAATCATCGGTCTACCACCGGGGTTGCATGGGTTCCATGTGCATGAAATCGCGAGTTGCGAGCCGGATGAAAAAGATGGCAAAAAAATGCCCGCTTTAGCAGCTGGTGGCCATTATGATCCGGCAGCCAGCAAACACCATAGTGCCCCCTGGGGAGATGGTCATCTGGGAGATTTGCCCGCATTGTCCGCTGATGCAAATGGCAGTGCCAATCCTGTCTTAGCCCCCCGTTTGAAGATGTCTGACCTTAAAGGTCGTGCGCTGATTATCCATACAGGGGGCGATAATTACGCAGACCAACCAGCTCCATTGGGCGGTGGCGGGGTACGTTGGGCCTGTGGAGTCATTCAGGCCCCCTAAGAAATCGCAGAGACAAACCGTAGAAGACTGCGACAGAAAAAGTAGGGGAATGGACGGGGTACAAAGACCCTGCCGGTCCCCGTGCGGACAAGACCTTTCGCAGTGTTTACTGGGGGTTGTCCAGACACCCAAAGGGTGTCGATTGTGCTCATTTTGTGCTCAAGCCCACCTCACTCTAGCTCATTCCAGCCTACTCCAGCCAAAGTTCTGATTTCGAGCCAACCTTGGCTGGGCTTGGCCTGAGTGAGTCTGAATAGGCTGGAAGAGGGTCGTGAAAACGGTTTCCTAAACCGCTGATCCTACGACTAGACCTGTCCTCCAATCATCTGGTTTATGACCATGTCTGCGCCCTCCATTGACCGTCTTCAAACGCCTACTTCGCGCACGAGAATCCCACCCCATTTGCGCACATGTCCATGTTGATTGTCCTCCAAGGAGCAGTCCCACACGCGCCGCGAAACAAGGGCCGGGTTTCTTGCTATAGATATTGGATGGCAAGGCAAGATTCTATGTCCTGTGCCCCGACAATCCATGCCTCTGATGCCGGCCATCAGAACGCTTTGGTCAGCGGGCGAAATAGCAACCCGGTGGTAGAGACACGGAGTTCGATCGCGATGCGATCGCGTGCGGGGAAGAATGCCGCCGATCCATATTCCGCATCGACCACCGACTCCAGCCAGCCGTAGCGACGCCGAAGCGCGAACACGTCTACCCCTCGATCCGTCTGTAGCTGGTAGACCGTGCGCGGCCTCACGCGTTCCTCCTCGATGAGGTGGTAGCGCCCCCCAATACGATCCAACTCATACGCAGTGTGCAGGCCGAACAGATTCGCCCAAGGTTTCCATTTCAGGATATGCGCATCGACATAGACTTCATCGCCCGCCAACCAGTAGG
Source organism: Pyrinomonadaceae bacterium (assembly GCA_023717605.1). Classification (GTDB taxonomy): domain Bacteria; phylum Acidobacteriota; class Blastocatellia; order Pyrinomonadales; family Pyrinomonadaceae; genus PSRF01. The sequence goes on along the minus strand of JAMQPH010000604.1, from coordinate 1,062 downwards.
TGTCCGTCTGCCCATTCGCCAGGTGAATCGTGACGCGAAACTGCGACGGCCCCATTGGCTCCGCGTAAATGGTTGCGGCAAGATCCTCGCGCGTCAGGGCACGGTAGCCTTGCAACGAGAGCTGAAGTGTCAGAAACACGGTGCCACATGCCAGGCAGGCCAAGGCCAAAGTGATATGCAATGACAGGCGAGCGAACCGCCGCCGCCGCGCCGATGCCACCCCGGCCAGCATAAACAAGAGCCCGAGTACACCGAATCCTATGGACGTGGCCATCAGCCAATCGATCATGAAGGCACCTCGTGATTTGTGGGGATGCCGCGCATCTGGAAGACGCCAGTAGCCCTTGGCTAAGTCTAGCAGGGTGCGAGACAATCTCTTATTCATTGGGCGAAACCCGTAAAACGCACGATTGTCGTCGGAGAAAGTGCAATGCTTTTGTATCGGCTGTTCACCTGTTCTTGATCGAAGGAAGTGACGTATTCGAGCACATGGGAGGTCATTTCGGACACCGGAACCTACGCTTCGCAAGAGGTTGAAATACGTTCTCCCGCAGCCAGCTTGGTCAGCCGCCATGCGTCGGTCAGAGCCAGATACACAGGCAGAGTCCCAACCTCATCGCTACCAACCCGTTCTCTTCACCTATGAAATAAGAAATATGGGGTCTTAAGCCGGATGAGCACCTCAAGGCGTAGGAGGAGCCCTGTCCCCAAACCCTGTTAGATTGTGGAGAGCTAAGTCGGCGTTAGATCAGGAGGTTAATGGAGAGCTCAGGCATGCTCACAAAACAGATGGTTAACGGACGGGCAGTGACGGTTCGTGCAGTAGCACACGATAGCACAGCACCCGGTGGTGTCATCACATCTCCGAGAACAATCATCCGGTTGTGCAGTGACCCGCGGAGGGGCACCCTGATCGCGCTGCTCCGGAGTCAACCGTTGGCGCGCTGCTCTCGTCCTGGCATTCCTTCAACCGTCGCACTCATCCAAGAGACGTTGCCTTACAAGCTCGAAAACATGAATTCGCACAGGGGGGTTGCGACGGTTTTGCCGGTTTTTCTGCAG
>JAMQPH010000728.1 GCA_023717605.1 Pyrinomonadaceae bacterium | reverse complement strand
TGGGATAGAGCAGATGATATGTGGTTGCGAAGAATACGAATGGATTGATTAGCAGCAACGCGAGGTCTTCGATGGTGGCGGTTTCGCGGCGGATTAGTTCTCGTCCCAAGTGAGCCAGGAGGAAGATCAAGAATATGGCGGTCTGAAAGATCGCAACCGCGACGCGCTTTTGGGGATGATATCTCTCGTTGTACCAGAGCCAGAACAGCAGTTGAGTGCCGAAGTATGCGACCGAGATTAGTCCCTTCCAGTGTTTGAGTAGGGCCAGGGCGCCGACATCGAGCGCCACGATGTATGCGAACAACGATCGGTATTGATCCCGATCAGAATGCAGGAGTAGTGGCGTCAGGAAACCGCCCACCAATGCCATGATCGCGATTGCGGGCGCATTGTAGAGCAGTGCCAGACCTGCTGCTTCGGCGATCAGGATCACGAAATAGATGAAAGCTACCTTCTGAGTGACGAGATGGTAGTACCCGAAGGCGGCATAAGTGGACAGGTAGAGGAGAACAACTCCGCCGGCAGTCAGTATCTGGGAGAAGATCCGCCAGCGGAGGTGATGGTACTTAAAACCAGTCACGATCAGTCCGATCCCGAAGGCGACGCCGATTGCCACTCGCCCCAGTTCCCCAATCCAACGGTTGTCAAACGCATACTTCAGGAAGAAGGCGGTGGCGAAGAGGATCAGCGCGACGGCTGCCCATCCCACTAACCGTCGGCCAATCATTGACTCAATCTGGTCAGCGCGCACTGTGTGGCTCGGACGCCCTGAGGCAGCACCGGGATAGATGGCAGCTTGTGCCGCCTCGGGAACCCTCGGTGGCACCTCAGGCAACACTGGTCCGGGTGGTTGAGCACTGGTAGTGGATGGAGTTTGCGCCTGTTCCGACTTGGTTTTCCCAGTCTGCTCGGCTTCGCTACCACGCTCTCGACGTTCGTCAACCGTTCCTGGAAGTATCGAATGGGCAGCTAACGTCGCTTCGAGCCGTCCAACGCGGGCATAGAGTTGTTGGAGGTTTTGAACCTCTGATAGCTCGCTGGCAGGTTGGTAAGCGCCGCCAGGTATCGGAGCTGGCGGGCCCTCAAGTCGCGAGATCCTTTCGTTAATTGTTTGTCTGGAACGTACAGTGATTACGAGAGCAACTATCGGCAGGACGATTGCAGAAAGGAGCACTGCAATCACGACGAGCGCGAAGATCAGGACGATGAGCTGTTCCATCAGGTGCGAAGAGTAGCAAACTCGTTACGAACTCACAGGCGACGAATGAAGGAAAGCAAGCTTTTGGGAAGTGTCTTGTCTGACTTTTTGCTTCGCGGCGCATTCTATTTGCCGCGCGAGAGACAAGTCAACAAACTATCTGGACAAATTATCTAAACGGTTGCGTAACGGCTATGCCGCCCGTTGTGAGGCGGTTGCTCTGCCCCGCCGGACAGCCGGACCTTTCATTAGCGCTGCGCTCCTGGTTCGGGCTTTCCCCTTGCGCAATGATGTGGCTTCAAGTCATCAACCGAAAGGCTCAACTTATTCCGAGAGGGCGGAGCCCGAACCAGGGGCCCAGCCCCAGTGGGTCTTACAGTTAGCCGGCGGGGCACAGCCACCGCCTCACATCGGGCGCGGCATAGCCGTTACGCGAGCGTTGCTTTCCGTAGTGCTTCTGAATTCTGACCTCATTGTGAGGGTTACGAAACGGCGCGGTCGGTGATCTCCAGGCCCTTATCGATGATCCCGAACGCCTCGCGCATTTCCGATTCAGTGATACAAAGCGGGGGGTTAGTGAAGAAAGTGTTCCAACGCACGAATGTGTAGAGACCTTCTGCCCGGAAGAACTTGCCCAGTGCTTGCATCTCGGGCGACGTGCCGTTGAATGGCGCCATCGGCTCGAGCGTCTCGCGATTTCTCACCAGCTCAACAATTCCAAAAAGGCCAATGCTGCGCACTGCGCCAACTGACGGGTGACGACGCTCGAGATCCTGGAGCATGTCGCGCATCACGGCACCCATGCTCCGCGCGTTCTCGATGAGGTGATCCTCTTCATACACCCCGATGGTTGCCAGCGCCGCAGCGCAGGCAAGAGGATGGCTGTTGTCCGTAAGGCCGCCGAAAAAGACGTTCTTGTCGAAGTGCTCTGCGATATGCCGGCGCATCCCCACCGCACCGAGTTGCACATACGCACTCGTTAGGCCCTTGGCCATCGATATCAGGTCGGGCACAACCTTCCAGTGGTCGACCGAGAACCATTCGCCGGTGCGGCCGAAACCCGCCATCACTTCGTCCGCGATGAGGAGGATTCCGTGCTTGTCGCATAGCGCCCGTAAACCCTGCATGTATCCGTCGGGCGGCACGAGGATCCCGTTAGTCCCCGTAACGGGTTCTACAATAATGGCCGCGATCGTTTTCGGACCCTCGAGCTCCAGTATCTCCTCGGTCCGTGCCAGCACTTCCTCAGTCGTGTCCCAGCCTTTCTGAATGCCATGGTAGAACTCGGGGATGCGAATGACGCCGGGGATGCCCGGCTCCGCTGCCCAACGGCGCGGATCTCCAGTCAACGTGAGCGCGCCCGCCGTTCCGCCATGGTATGAGCGGTACCGTGCGGCGATCTTGTGACGTCCGGTGAAGAGCCGCGCAATGCGGATCGCGTTTTCGTTCGCCTCGGCGCCGCCGTTTGTGAAGAAGAAGGCGTCGATGTCTCCAGGTGTGATCTCAGCGAGCTTTACGCCCAGGCGCGCGCGCACGTCGGTGGCCATGAACGGGTTAGCGTATGGGAGCGTTTCGGCCTGTTCCTTGATTGCGCGAATCACCCGCTCGTCGCCGTGGCCGATGTTCACGCACATCAGCTGGCTATTGAAGTCGAGGAAGCGTTTTCCTTCCGGCGTCCAGAAGTAGATTCCCTTGGCGCGCGCAACGGGAATCGGGTCCACTGCGGACTGGGCGGACCACTCGTAGAGCGTGTGACGGCGGCAGAGATCGACGATCTCCTCGCCGGTCATGGTTTCAGTAGTGACAGTCATGGGAACGCGATGCTATCCAAATCGTGCCCGTTTGACAACATTGCGCACTCGAAAGTCGACTCTGACAAAGGTAGCTTCCCGCGAAGACGCAAAGGGGGCAACGACGCAAAGAAGACTTACGGAAATCAATCATCTTGAGAGGAAGCTTTTTAAAACTCACCTCTGCAATCTCATCCTTCTTCTTTGCGTCGTTGCACCCTTTGCGTCTTCGCGTGAAACCAGCTTTCGTTAGCCCAAGTCTTCGATCTTAAAAACAATCTCCGTAGCGGATCCGTTCTCTCGTCTTAAGCTACTTCGATTTGTACTGGAAGGTGATCTTGGTCTCCTCTTCCAACACTACTGGGCGAACGAATCGATAAGATTTGCCGGCGCGTGGAATGTCCACTCGCACTGGAAGAATGCCCGCTACCCGGCGTTGAAGATTCACGACGTTCTGTGACGGCGTCAACATTAGCAAAGATTGGTTCTTCCGCACCTGTTCCTCGATCCTTCGGCTAGTCTGACTCAGATCAGCCAAACCGCTGGTTATCTGCACCGTCTCTGTGACTGAGGCCGGCTCGAGGGTTGTCCCCATCCGAGTGGGTTGGGATGAGCTGAGCTGAAGTTCATATTGAACGGTCTTGAAACCAGGCCTTGATATGCTGACTGTTCCAGGGCCCGCCTGCGCGCCTGACACCACCCACCGCCCTTCCCCGTCAGAGTTGGCGGTTAGACTTGCGCCGGTCTGTGTATTGACTACGGTGACTACAGCGCCTGGAACCACTGCACCATTTGGATCCACCACGATCCCGCCTATCTGTCCCGCTTCCAGGCTTCCCAGCTCGACGCCGGTTTGGGACCACACGTTGGAACCCGCTTCGGTACCGTCCACGTCAAAGGCGACAAAATTCTGGGCTGCTGCGGGGAAGAGCTCAGCCGCAAGTGCGTTCCCGCCGAATTGCCGCACTTCAAGCCTGTCCGGCAATGAGATCTCCCATGTCAACAAGTTCACAGGAATATCCAGTTTCGGAAGTTCCATTTCATAAGCGCCACTCTTGGCGAAGCGTGTCCCTGAATGCAGGTACACAAACGACACCGTGTATGCCCCTGACGGATTCAATCCGGCGCGAAGTAGTGGGACGCGACTGCCATCTGTTCCAACCACAGGCTTGACCCGTTGACCTTCTACCTCCGCCGACAAGAGAGTCGCACCAGGCGGCAATTCCACTTTAACGAACGGCTGCGCATGGTTTCGCACTCGCAGGGTTACTTCCGTGAGAGATTTTCCTTTTACATTAGTTAAGGTGGTGATGGTGGCGCGCTCGGCCACGGCTGAAAGTACCGTACTATCGGGGAACTTGGTCCATTCAAGCAGGAGTTTGGGCGTGTCGCCTGGCCGCCGGTTGTAACGAAAGGCTGCCTGTAGAGGAAACCGTGTTAGAGATCGGCCGATCGCCGCTGCTTCTCGAACATCCATTCGTCGCAAACCTCCGCTCTCTGTCGGCGTCAATTCCATGGCACCGACACCTTCAACGAGCAGCTCCTCAACTCACAGAACCGCTTGCAGTAGCCAGCGGATGTTAGCTCTCAACATTTTCGAACCTGCTCAAAACCCGACTATCGTAAGACTGGTCGAGGGCCTCAGATCAACCGTTCTTCAGTCAAAAGTGTCGCTTGCTGCTTCGAACCGACGGCCTTGCTTATTTACGCAATCACCCGCCGCTCTCACGGTTAATGCTAAGGTGAGTGCTAGCATCCGCTGGCTACGGCAAGCGGTTCCGTGATTTGAGTGCTCATATTCTGGCTAAAGTAAGCGGGCGCTGTGTCTCCCTTCCTTGCCAGCAAATTCGCCCTCGCTCCGCAGAACTCAAGTAACTCTTTCTCTAATCTTTCACAGCTTCGGGTGTGGGTGGGATTTGGATTTTTTCTACAACCTACTACTTGGTTATTGACATCATGGGACCGCGGCACGAATGAGTCGCTACTCATTACCTATTAATATCTGTTTTGTGATGTTTGGGATCGTTTCGCCCCTTGGTCACTAGAGGCAATGAAAAAAGACTAAAGATAGGACATGACAGCAAATCGTTCAAAGGGTCCTCACTCAATGCAAATGTTACTATGCTTGAACGATCGACTCTTGGAGGGATTTCGTCTTGCCGGCCACCTTAACCGTTGCCAAGTTGTTTGGTGTTGTTCTGGCCCTCACCGACTTTGGCTTCCAGTTCTTGTTGTGGATTCAGGGCGAAGGCGCCTTGAAACGCGTCTGGGCTTATCTTAATCAAAAGTTTAGGGTTGGAAACATTGAGGTCTCGGCTACCAGTCTGGTGCTTGGCCTCATCGTATTTCTGACAGCAATAGTCCTCGCGCGTTTTGTCAGCTCCTTACTGCAGCGTCGCTTTGCCGCTCGAGCCAATCTCGATCCCGGCATTCGCTACACCATCGCCCGCCTCGCAAACTATGTTCTGATCACCATCGGTCTGCTGGCCGCGCTGAAACAGGCTTTCGGTTTGGACCTCACCTCGATCGCGGTAGTGTTCACGGCACTATCAGTTGGTATTGGTTTTGGTTTGCAGTACCTCGCCGCCGATATCGCTTCGGGGTTCATTCTGCTTTTCGAGCGGCCCATTCGCGTTGGCGATCGAATATCCATTGGCGAGGACGAAGGTGACGTGCAGAGCATAAGACTGCGAACGACGATTGTTTACACCAACAATCGCATTGCGATTATTGTCCCTAATTCAAAGCTCGTTAGTCAGAGTGTGATCAATTGGTCCTATGGCGATGCCCGCGCCCGAATCTCCATCCCCGTTGGTGTTGCCACTAACTCCGACATTGATGTGGTGAAAGAAACTCTGATTGCGGCCGCAGACGGTGTGGAAAGAGTGTTGGACAACCCGCCGCCGAATGTCCAGTTTCTCAAGTTTGGCGACTACTCTCTTGATTTTCGTTTACTGGTATGGACGCGCGAACCTAATCGTCATCCACAGATCAGGAGTGACATTAATTACCGCATTGCCAAACTCTTTCGAACGCGGGGAATCAAGCTCGGCCAGCCGGTGTCGGAGTTACGCCTGAGCAGGCCAGGTCTCGCGAGTGACAGCGCCGCCAGCCTACTCGACGAAGAGCGGGCCATCGAAGCTGAGGCGACGCCCGAAGACGGGTGATTGTCGTTGAAAGCATTGTAGGGGCGGCACCCGTGGCCGCCCCTGGTTTTCGGTCACTCGCCTTTGTCGAGATCTCGTCATCACCGAGACTCTCGGAGTGCCCACGGAGGGACACCCCTACAACTAAGGCCTCGACTTTTCCTTTATATTTGCAGAATTTCTTTGAGCGCGTTAGGCTAGCAGCAGTCAATGAGTGAATGCTCATTCAGTAAATCAGAAATCGAAAATAGAAATGCGATCTGCCCGTTCCCTGAATTCAATGCGACCCTCGGTGGGCGACAAACGCGAAGCAATACTGCGTGCGGCTATCCAGGTGTTTGCCCACAACGGCTACTTCAACTCAAAGGTTGCGGATATCGCCAGCGCTGCCGGAGTCGCGGATTGCACTGTCTATCTCTACTTCAAAAGCAAAGAAGAGATCCTCCATTCCATCTTCGATCGCACCGTGGAAGAGGCAATTTCGGAAGGTCGCAGGCAACTCGAGCAAATTAGCGATCCGCGCGAGAAACTTCGTCGCATTGCTCACTTGCATCTCGAACGAATGGGAGCGGACCGCGATCTGGCGGTGGTGTTTCAGGTAGAATTGCGCGGCTCAACAAAGTTCATGGAAGAGTTTTCCGCCGCCGGGTTTGCTGAATACCTCGGATTAATTCGCACGACAATTGAAGAAGGCCAAAGCGCCGGCGTTTTCCGCAAGGGGTTGAATGCGAAGGTTGTGGCCAAGATTTTTTTCGGCGCTCTGGACGAAATGGCTACTAACTGGATTCTTTCCAAACGTCGTTACAAACTAGTGCCTATGGCAGATCAGGTGCTGGACATCCTGCTCAACGGAGTTAGCGAGAAGTGAATTCGCTTCCCCTAGAAACGAAGGAAAGAGAAACTTCCGTTGGCGAAGCCCTGACCTCTGAGCATCCCACAACGCTCATCGAAGCCTTTGAGCGAATTGCGCGCGACCATAAACGTTCCGACACGCTGAACTACAAACGCGACGGCCGCTGGATACCAATCTCTTCGGACGAAATGCTCGCGCGCACGCGTCGCATTGCCGCGGGACTCTATTCGCTGGGAGTGCGGCCCGGAGATCGCGTCGCACTTCTGTCTGATAGCCGGCCGGAATGGACTTTGACTGATGCGGGCTGCCTGTTTGCCGGCGCCATCGACGTTCCCATCTATCCAACGTTAACCCCGCCGCAGGTACGCTATATCCTTAAAGACTCCGGCTCACGTGTCCTGGTCGTGTCCAATCATCGTAAGTTTCTCGAGGTGAAAGAAATACTCAGAGAATGCCCCGCAGTTGAGCAGGTGGTATTTTTTGACGGCGCTGATGTAGACGCTAGCGAGGGAATTACTCTGGCAGAGCTTGAGAAGTGCGGTCAGATCCTGGAAGCAGAACAGCCACACCTGATCGACGATCTGGCTCACCGTCCCACTCCGGATCAACTGGCGACGATAATCTACACGTCCGGCACCACCGGCGAGCCCAAGGGAGTGATGCTGACGCACTCCAATCTCGTTTCGAACCTGATCGACGGCGCCGGAAACCTCTCGTTCAGCGAAAACGATATTGCACTCTCCGTCTTGCCGCTCTCACACATCTTTGAACGCCAGGCAATGTACATGTACCTCTATCAGGGCATGGCGGTCTATTACGCAGAGTCGCTGGAAACCATTGGTCCAAACCTGCGCGAAGTGCGTCCCACGATTTTCGTAGGAGTGCCTCGCATATTCGAAAAAATCTATGATCGCATCAAGGAGCGCGTAGCCGCCAAGGGAAGAATCAATACGGCCCTGCTTTTATGGGCCGTCTCGGTGGCAAAGGACTATGCGCGGTTTGAGGTTGATAAGAAGAAGCCCCCGCGGTCATTGGCGCTACAACACAAGCTGGCCACCAAGCTGGTCTTCTCAAAATGGCGCGAGGCGTTCGGTGGTCGTATTCGCTTGCTGGTATCGGGTGGCGCTGCATTGCCGGAAGAGTTGGGTTACATCTATCTCGGCGCGGGCATTCCTATCGTTCAGGGTTACGGGCTCACGGAGACATCGCCCGTGATTACTACGGGCAGGCTGGACGACAACCGCATTGGCTCTGTTGGTAAACCGATCCCTCGAGTGCAGATCCGGATTGCAGCGGACGGCGAGATCGAAACGCGGGGCCCAAACGTGATGCTCGGATATTACAACAAACCGAAGGAGACACGCGCTGTCTTTACCGAGGATGGTTGGTTTAAAACCGGAGACATCGGCACCATCGATGACGAAGGTTTTCTGCGCATCACGGATCGCAAGAAGGAGTTGTTCAAAACTTCCGGGGGAAAGTACATTTCGCCTCAACCAATCGAGCAGATGATTAAGGGGTCGCGCTTTGTCAGCCAGGTCGTCCTGATCGGGGATGGGCGCAAGTTTCCCGCCGCTTTAATCGTGCCCAACTGGCAGCAGATTGAGTCATACACCCAGTTGAAAGGAATCAACGTAGCCAGTCGTGCCGAACTGTGCCGGCATGAGCGGATAATCGACCTGTTTGAACGGCAAATTGCCGGACTCACTCCCGACCTGGCCCAGTATGAACGAGTAAAGAAGGTCGCGTTGTTGGAGAACGAGTTCACAATCGAAGGCGGGGAACTCACTCCCACGCTGAAAGTGAAACGCCGAGTGATTGACGAGAAGTACCGCAGCGTGATTGATCAGCTCTACAACGAAGCAAAGGACCCTGGCAAGTAACCGGAGCACCTGCGGTCATCGCATTTTTCGTGAGAAAAAGGAATCATTTGACAGGATTTGCAGAATTTACAAGATTTAGTCCGCCTCAGCCATCCTGTAAATCTTGTTCATCTTGTCTAAGTTTTGAGCGTTGCGGTCTTGTTTCGAAATGAGCGAACCCAAACCAGTTGAGACAACTGAACGCGTGAGCGCGCGTCGTGAAGATTCCCACAGTCGCGGCGAAACTTTCTATCCTGGCCCGAGTCGGATTCATCTCGCCGCTTATCCTCCCAAAGAGCGTTGGGACAATTGGACTGAGCTTGATCCGCAGGCGTGGCCGCAGCGCAAGGAACGCCACTACACGTTGGTCCCCACCACCTGCTTCAACTGCGAATCCGCTTGTGGGTTGCTCGCCTACATCGACAAAGCCACAGGCGAGGTGCAAAAGTTTGAAGGCAATCCCGAGCATCCGGGCTCACGTGGCCGGAATTGCGCCAAGGGGCCCGCGACACTGAATCAGATCACCGATCCTGATCGCATTCTCTATCCGCTTAAACGCACGGGTAAACGAGGCGAAGGACAATGGGAGCGGGTGAGTTGGAATGAAGTGCTGGACGAGTTAGCCGGTCGAATTCGAAAAGCAATTGTTGAAGATCGCCGGAAAGAGATTATGTATCACGTCGGCCGTCCCGGCGAAGACGGTTTTACCGAACGCATACTCGCCGCCTGGGGTATCGACGGCCACAACTCGCATACGAACATCTGCTCATCAAGCAGCCGCGAAGGCTATCAACTGTGGATGGGTCTCGATCGTCCCAGTCCCGATCACGCCAACGCCAAAGTCATTTTTCTGATTAGCGCCCACCTCGAGTCGGGTCACTACTTCAATCCACACGCGCAACGAGTGATCGAAGGTAAAACAAACGGCGCGAAGTTAATCGTATTTGACACGCGGCTATCAAACACAGCCACCCATGCAGACCATTGGGTGTCCCCGATTCCCGGTTCGGAAGCGGCAATCCTGCTGGCCATCGCAAACTATCTGATTCAGAACAACCTCTACAATCGCGACTTTGTACGCCGCTGGTGGAACTGGGAAGAGTATCTGTCGCTCGAGCACACGGAAGTCGAGTCGACCTTCGAAAACTTCGAGCAGATTTTGAAAGAACTCTACAAGCATTACACCTTCGAGTTTGCCGGTAAGGAATCAGGAGTGGATCCGGGTCAGTTGGAAGAGGTTGCGAAGTGCGTAGCAACTGCCGGAACCCGATTGAGCACGCATAACTGGCGCAGCGCCTCCTCTGGCAACAGCGGTGGATGGCAAGTGGCCCGATGCCTTTTCATGCTTAACGCGCTGATGGGAGCCATTGCTACGGAAGGCAGCGTGTTTCCCAATGCCTGGAACAAGTTTGTGCCCCGACCAATCTATACTCCACCGCATCCGAAGATGTGGAATGAGACCACCTGGCCTCGAGAGTACCCGCTGTCAATGAATGAGCTTTCGTTCCTGTTACCGCATCTCTTGAAAGACGGCCGCGCGAAGTTGGACACTTACTTCACCCGAGTCTACAACCCGGTTTGGACCAACCCTGATGGCTTCTCCTGGATCGAAGCGCTCACTGACAAAGACTTGATCGGTTGTCACGTTGCCCTCACACCGGTCTGGAACGAAACGTCCTACTTCGCCGACTACGTTCTGCCGATGGGTCTTGGCTCTGAGCGTCACGACATTCACTCCTATGAAACTCACGACGCTCAATGGCTCGGTTTTCGCCAACCTGTGATGAAAGCTGCACGCGAGCGTTTGGGAGAAGAGATCGGCGACACCCGTGAAGTGAATCCCGGCGAGGTTTGGGAAGAGAATGAATTCTGGCTCGAGCTCAGCTGGAGAATCGATCCGGACGGTCAGTTAGGAATTCGCCAGTATGTGGAGTCGAAGAAAAATCCCGGTGAGCGTTTGAGTGTTGACGAATACTACGAGTGGATTTTTGAGAACTCCGTTCCCGGACTACCTCAGAAAGCTGCGGCCGAAGGTTTGAAGCCATTGGAATACATGCGGCGCTACGGTGCCTTCGAGATAGCCACGAAAGTCGGCGCGCTTTATGAAGAGACGATCCCGCCTGAAGAGATCGAGAATGGACATCAGGATCAGTTTGGACGTGTCTATACCGCAACTCCTAAACCTGCCTCGCCAAACATTGTGCCTCTGCCAACCATCGATCCTGATCCGGAAGGCCGGAGATTTGTCGGGGTGAACATTGATGGGGCACTCAAACGAGGGTTTTCCACGCCGAGTGGCCGGCTCGAATTCTTTTCCCGCACACTCGCCGACTGGGGCTGGAAGGAAGTTGCCATTCCCACTTACATTCGCAGCCATGTGCACCCTACGAACATGGCCTCAGATCAGAGTGTGCTCATTTCCACGTTTCGGCTCGCTATGCAGATCCATACACGCAGCTCGAATGCGAAGTGGTTGAATGAGATTGCACATACGAATCCACTCTGGATTCATCCTTCTTTTGCGGAGCGCATCGGAGTCGGCACCGGCGACCTCGTTCGCGTTGAGACAGAGATTGGTTACTTTGTCGTGCACGCTTGGGTCACAGAAGGAATCCGTCCCGACGTGGTTGCCTGCAGTCATCACATGGGTCGTTGGAAAACTCACGAGCAAGGAGCCCGTCAGATGATGGCCACCGTCAAACTAGACCATCACAACACGGAATGGGGTTTACAGCGCGAGAAAGGTGTTGAGGCTTACCAGTCGAGTGATCCCGACACGCTGCGCATCTGGTGGAGCGATGTGGGCGTGCATCAGAATTTGACGTTTCCGGTACATCCAGATCCTGTGTCCGGGATGCACTGCTGGCATCAGGCAGTACGCGTGAAGAGGGCCCTGGAAGAAGACAAGTACGGCGACATATCGGTAGATACAAGCAAGTCGCGCGAAGTTTACCGGAAATGGTTGGCGATGACGCGACCTGCCGATACTCACTCACCTGACGGGACTCGCCGGCCTTACTGGATGCTGCGTCCCTTGAAGCCGGCGCGTGAGTTTTACCGCCTGACGCGTGAAAACGAGACTGCAGGCGCCGAGTAACAGGGACTCGGGTAGTGCTCCACTATTAGTCTGACGATGACTGCTTTGGCTTCTTGTCGGAGTTTCCTTACTCTGTAAGAGTGAGATGTTTATAGACCGGAGCACAATGACAATCCCGGCGCCGTTCGGAGGGGCGGAATGATAGTAGATGAGTACCTGCCAAGTTGAGTCCCGCCCCTCCGAACAGCGCCGGAGGTTGGATTGGGACATGAGTGCTAATGACATCTCACCTTACGGGGTGAAACCCTGAGGTTCTCTGCGCCCGTGTGCTAGCGTCAGCATTTCCTCTGGACTTACTGACCTATGTTCTGGAAACGACAAGTCATTCTCTGTTTCATTTACGTAAAGAATAGTTTAATCGGCCAGCGAAGTGCTCCGGCAGGAATAATATGTGCACAATACCTATGATGTTTCCGTTAGACTTTCACGGCAAGATTTATGTGCTGCAGGATGAAAAGGGAAACACTATCGGAACGGGCACGCGCCAGGTTTGCCTGGAATTGCTGCAAATCATCACGAAGCCCCTCACGCCCCTGGATTCCGATAGCCTGGGAATGTTGGTTTCTCAAGCGCCCAATGTGCGCGCCGCTATGGCGATTTAGCGTCGGAGATCAACATTCGGAAATTCGCAGGTAGGGAAGGGCGGTCTACCCCGCTGATGTGCTACCTCAAACCCCAACGTGTGTCTTCTTGTTTCCTAAGCACCCAGCCATGCCAGGTAAGGCAGCGCGTGTATCAACGCAAGCGGGGCAGGCCTGCTCCCCTTGCGTAGAAGACGTAAAATTCGGTAAAAGTTCAAAGGACGAAGTTCAAAACTCATAGTCCCTATGTACTTCAAGCAATTCTATCTTGACTGTCTGGCGCACGCATCGTACCTCATCGGCTCGCAAGGTGAGGCAGTCGTGGTAGACCCTCAGCGCGACGTGGATCAGTACCTCAGTGAAGCCAGGGCGAATGGCTTGAAAATTAAGTACGTAATCGAAACTCACCTTCATGCGGATTTCGTAAGCGGCCATCGAGAACTTGCTGCTCTCACCGGCGCTGAGATTGTTTTCGGCGAAAAAGCGGGAGCGACGTTCCCGCATCGCGCAGTTAGCGAAGGCGACGAAATCACAATTGGCAAGGTGATCCTCCGAGTAATGGAAACTCCCGGCCACACTCCGGAGAGCATCTCGGTGCTTGTCATCGACACGGAAGTTTCGCCTCAGCCGCAGAAAGTACTTACCGGCGACACGCTTTTCATCGGCGACGTCGGTCGTCCCGATCTCGCGGCGGCGAAAGGCTACACGCCACAGACGATGGCTGGAATGATGTACGACAGCCTGCACCACAAATTGTTGCACCTTTCAGACGAGGTCGAGGTTTATCCTGCCCACGGCGCCGGATCCATGTGTGGACGGAACATCTCGAAGCAAACTTCTTCGACCATAGGCGAACAAAAACTCTTTAACTACGCGCTCAAGCCAATGTCGAAAGATGAGTTCATCCGCTTGATGACCTCCGAATTGCCCAGCGCTCCGGCATACTTTTCGGAAGATGCGGAGATTAACCGGGAGGGTGCGGCCCCATTGACGGCGCTGCCGAAGCCTGCGGCCCTTGCTCCGTTGGAAGTCACTGAATTGATCTCCCACGGTTACGTGGTTCTCGATGTCCGCTCCGCCGCAGACTTTGGCGCTGCTCATGTTCCGGGTTCAATCAATATCGGTCTCGGCGGTCAGTTTGCGATTTGGGCGGCCTCTTTGATCTCTTTGCATAATCCCATCGTCATCGTCGCTGACTTGGAAGCAAAAGTTGATGAGGCTCTGACCCGACTGGCGCGAGTGGGGATTGAGAGCGTGCAAGGCTACTTAGGCGGCGGCATGGACGCCTGGCGCGAGGCTGGCCTGGAAGTGGCGACAGTCACCCAAATCACCGTCGACCAATTGAATGACTTGATGGCGAGCCAAACCGATCTCCAGGTGCTCGACGTGCGTCGTCCTCCGGAGTACGCCAGCGGTCATGTTCCCGGAGCCATCGCTGAACCACTCTCCAATCTGAAGGAGCGGATCTCGGTCTTAGAGATTGAACCATCAAAACTCACCGCCGTGATCTGCGCGGGCGGTTACCGCTCCAGCGCCGCGACCAGCATTCTCCAGCAACACGGCTTCGTCGAACTCCTAAACGTAACCGGCGGCACCAGCGCCTGGATTGACGCCGGATATCCAGTGGAAACGTAAATCGTAAATCGTGAATCGTGAATGGATGGATTTGAGGGTCTTGTGACAGAATACATCTCGATAACTTAACGCCCCTTAACTAATCACGATTTACGATTCACGGGTTTAGCCATCGATCCCTTTACATTCAAGTTATTAATCGGCATTGCCATCATCGTGATTGCGACAATTCACGGCTATGGCGCTGCCTGGCTGGCGATCTGGATGCTCTTTCATCCTTATCAGCCAGTTAAGATCCTGGGTTTCACGGTCTGGCCCCAGGGAATGATCCCACGACACCGCGAGCGGCTGGCCCAGTCTATCGGCAACGCCGTCGGGAACGAGCTGGTTTCGCAGGAGACAGTTTTCAATGCCCTGTTCGAGACAGATTTCTTCCAGCGCAAAGTAGAAGACGTCGTCAACGCTTACACTGCCGAACTCCTGGCCACTGTTTACCCGTCATTCATTGACGCGCTACCGACCGGCGCCCGCGCACCTGTACTCGACACGATTTCCGCCTTGCAGTATCGGCTGGCCGAATATATTGCGGCGATGCTCAAGAGCGAAGAGACGGCCGCGGCGATTACCCGTTTTGTGGATCGACAAATCGACCAGCTATTGACGCGCCGAATTGACGCCACTCTAAGCGATGACGCACTCGATCAGATCTCGCACTTTGTAGAAGAACGCTTCAACAACCTGGTAGGCGAAGAAGTGTTCAAACGGAAAGTACGGGAGTTTATCTCGGGACGTCTGGACGATCTCGCCCGGAGCAATGCAACGCTCGCGGACACCTTCACTCCAGAAACCGTGGCTTTCATCAAAGAGCGTCTGGACCAGCAAGTCCCGCCCATCGTCCATCATCTTGCTGATATTGCTACCAGTCAGAACACTCGACAACAGATGGGGGCGCTGATCAAACGCGAGGTCGATGACTACTATCAGCAACTCTCGCTGTTCAAGAAGATTTTCATTTCGCGCGAGCGTATTCACCGCGAAGTGGATGAGTTGATAAATAAGACACTACCTAAGCGGGTGGAGGAATACCTGCGCGGTCCGGCGTTCGCTCAGGAAGCCGAAGCGTTTCTGAACTCGACTATCGACGGTTTACTCGCGCGTCCGCTGAACGAAATTATCGGCCAGATAGAGCCGGAGAAGTTTGAGTTGATGAAGACCCAAGTGGCGGATCGAATTCTCGAATTGGCCCAAAGTCCGGAACTGACTCGGTCGGTCTCCGCCTATGTTAAGGATGCGCTCGCAAGTTTGCGTTCACAAACTCTGGATTCAGCGCTCAAGCGAATCAACCCTGATTCCCCAACGCGTCTAAAGAACTTCCTTACCACCAGTCTGCTCGATATCCTGTCGCACCAGGAAACCGCGCGCACCATCAACGCCGTCTTGACCGCGCAGATCGAGCGTTTGCTGATAGCCCCGATTGGCCGGCTGGGAGATCACCTTTCGCAGCATTCGGTAAAGCGCGCGAGTGCGGCTCTGGTCGAGCGAATCACAGTCGCGGCGCGTGAGCGTCTGCCCACGGCGATTGCAGAGTTTGATGTCGGCGGTCTCGTGCGCAAGAAGGTTTCGGAGTACCCTATTGAAAAGCTTGAATCGCTGGTGCTCTCGGTTGCAGCCCATCACTTGAAGACGATTGAGCTTTTTGGTGCCGTAATTGGTTTTTTCATTGGAGTTGGTCAGGCGATCTATTTTTGGCTTACCTATGTCCCCGAACGATGACAGAACGAGTTACAGAAGCGCGACAAAATGTCCGATATGCTTCTTCAGCTTGTCGTCGAGACTGGCAATACTCAAGCAATGATTAACCCTTAGAATTGAGAGTTCCCAATCTCGACGACAAGCTGAAGCATATCGGACATTTTGTCGAGGTTCCGTAGCCTGAGTTGGTGGGAACCTAAGCCAGCGCTCAGCCGTTCTACACTGGTGAACGTTAACGCGCCTACCGACGCGCGCCAGTCTTTTTCAAACTGAAAGGATCACTCATGTACTGCTCAGGTTGTGGGAGCCCAATCGCGCCGGGCCTTAGTTTCTGTAATCGCTGTGGCACCAGCCTGAAGGAACGCAGTGAGGTCAAGCATGTCGGAGCTATTGGTGCAATAGTGACGGCGATGGTGGTAGTAGCAATAGCTGCGATGGGGCTCTTACTCGGGGGACCAATTGCATTGAAGAGAGAAGGCGGGTTTGGCGAAGAACTGATCGTTCTTTTTATGTTCCTGACCTTTTTTATTTGCGCCTTTTCGGAAATCTTTCTTTACCGGCAGTTGGGCCGCCTCACAAGTGCAAAGCGCGACCATATGGTGTTGCCTGCTCCAGCCGTAATGCCGGCGGAGTTTCGCGCCCCTCAACCGCTATCGTTAGCCGAGCCGGCGGCTAGTGTTACTGAAAACACAACCCGCACGCTGGAGTACGCGCGCGAAGAACGCCGGCGGCCGCGCACCCCATAGGAGACCGGAGATGAAGAAGGTTCTACTGATCATAATGCTTTGCACGCTCGCCAGCGGTTGCCACTATGCCGCCAAAATGCACGGCGTCACAGGTTCTGGCGTACGCAAAGTTGAAAAGCGCGAGTTAGGTCCCTTTACATCCATTGCAACCGACGGTGCCTTCGACATCGCGGTGGTTTCCCAGCAATCCCAGGCTCTGGAAATCGAAGGCGATGACAATCTTCTGCCGATGGTCAGCATCGAGGTTTTAAACGGAGTGCTGCGCATCAATAACGTTGGCAGCTACTCGACTCGCACGCCGATGAAGATAAAGATCTCGGTGCCGGACATCGAAGGCATTACGGCGAATGGCGCCGGCACGATCGAGATCTCGCGTCTCAAGAATGACAAGTTTGAAATTGATTCCAATGGTGCGCCGACAATCCGAGTGTCCGGCGAGACCAAAGAGTTAAAGGTCGATGCTAACGGCGCCGGTAATGTCGATGCTCATAAACTACGAGCGTCCAGAGCTGAAGTAGATTCGAAGGGCGTGGCGAAGGTTGAAGTTTTTGCCAGCGACGTGCTCAACGTTACCGTCTCTGGTCCTTCTCAGGTGGTTTATGACGGCGACCCCGAGGTCAATCAAACAGTGAATGGGCCTGGATCAGTTCAGAAAAGAGATTCGGGCGGAGCTTGATTAAGGATTGGGGCTGTGGAGGTCGGCTATCAATCCGACCGGATCTGCTCCGGCGTTTTTCACTGTTACAATCAGATCCGCGATATCGCCGTAGCTCATACTCCGTGGCGCCTTGATGTAAACAGTCTTGTCTAATATCCGGTCCTCGGGCGCTCTCGAAGGTAAGTCAAGAGAGTCTACGTATGCGTGCGACGCCTCACGTTCCTCCAATATTGTTCTTAATGTTGCACTCAAAGCACTGGTGTCATTGAGAGTTCCCATCGGCGTTCCCATCGGCATGGCACTTAAATCGAGCGTGCCATCGTCGGCGACAGAGACAATCAGTCGGCCACAGTGTGAAGGCGGCATGGTACCTCCGTTAGGAAGTATGGTGGAGATCTTCAGCTCGACGGCCGCATCGCTGTAGATCCTATCAACTGCAAAACCGCCAAACGTATTTATGCTCCAGTTGACTGTTAATCCCACGATGAACGCAATCGCAGCAACAGTGACATTAAGAATTGCTCGCTTCATGTTCTATCCTTTCCGCACTGCACCGGGTGAAGCAGTTGTTCTATTAGACGCATCATGGTTTCATATGTTCCAATCTTGTATTGAAAGTTTTCTGTTGACTTTCGACGCGTTACATATAAACATTTGCCATTCTCGAAAGGAGCTTCTTCCCCTATGACCTATGTGGTAGTGGAGTTATGTGTTGACTGCAAGTACACGGATTGCGCTGCGGTGTGTCCGGTTGAAGCGTTTCACGAATTACCTGATCGTCTCTACATCAATGCCGACACCTGCATCGACTGCGATGCCTGTGTACCCGAGTGTCCTGTGGAAGCAATCTTCGCTGACACTAACGTGCCTGAAAATTATGCGCACTGGACGCAGATCAATATCGACGAAGCACCAAAGTATCCAGTGATTAGTCAAAAGATTCCCGCCCTTCACGGACCAAGCTGTACTGGCCCGGAGGAGTAACCTCCGAGCCCATCGTTAAGTAAGTTCAGAGGCGGGCGTAGGGCCCGCCTCTTGATGTTCTAGATGATCGTTTCAGCTTCACACCCAGTGAAAATCTTGTAAATTCTGTAAATCCTGTCAAATGACTTCCGTTTCTCACAGATGCGATGAAAGATTACGGCCTCACCAAAAAACTTAGACAGGATGAACAAGATTTACAGGATGAACACGGCAGCAGTCTTCGAAGCAACTGCAACGACTTCGAGTGACAACCGCAGCGCTTCTGCCTGGACTTTTTTCGGCCGGCGCAATCCGCCCATCCGACGCCTTCCGTATATCGTTTGCAGTGCCGAAAAATCTCTTGCAGAAAAGGAAGGAAGAAGTGAAGAAATTATCTCTCATGCTGCTACTGTTAGTGGCGGCATTCGCAAATCAAAGCGCTTACGCACAGATGAAAGACTCAAATCCGATGGTCGGCGGAGCCGCGATGTTGAGATCCATGGACATCGTAGACAACGCCGTGAATTCGGCTGACCACACAACTCTGGTGGCTGCTGTAAAAGCTGCGGGTTTGGTTGATACGCTGAAAAGCAAAGGACCATTCACCGTCTTTGCGCCAACCAACGCCGCTTTTGACAAGCTACCCGCGGGCACCGTCGAAACTTTGGTGAAGCCCGAGAACAAGGCGACGTTGACGAAGATCCTGACCTATCACGTTCTGGCCGGAAAGTTCGATTCAAAGGCGATTGCCAAGCGCATCAAGGCCGGTGGCGGCAATGCGGAGTTCAAGACTGTCAGCGGAGGTACGCTGTGGGCGTTTATGAGCGGCGACAACTTGGTGCTCAAAGACGAAAAAGGTGGTACCTCCGCGGTTACAATCGCCAATGTCTATCAGTCCAACGGTGTGATTCACGTGGTTGATACTGTCTTGTTGCCCAACTAACCAGGAGCCAAATTGATTTCGACATCAAGGGCGCGTTCCGAGCTATCGGGCGCGCCTTTGTGTTGCAACCCTCCCAGGTTTGACAGCGCCGAATAGCGCTTTGTATAGTCTGGCCCTAAGCGCGCGTCTCTCTCCAGGCGTGGCAAGAACATTCCCATCGCCTGTATTGTCAGCCGGTCAGTCTCCAGTCTTCCATATAGCAGGGTAAGCATGACGAAACGATTCACTGTTATCCTCGCGATCTTTCTCTATTCTCTTGCGGCTTTGCCCGCCAGCCATCCAGCGTATGCAAAAGACACATGGGTAAGCGTGCGCTCGAACAACTTCTTTCTGGTCGGCAATGCCAGCGAGAAAGAAGTACGGCAGGTTGCCACGCGACTCGAGCAGTTTCGCGAAGTGTTCTCACGACTGTTTCCGCGGACAACGTTCACTTCGCCGGTCCCTACGACTGTCGTCGTGTTTAAGAGCGACAGCTCTTACAAACCCTTTAAGCCTGTGGTTGACGGCAAGACGGTCGCGGTGGCCGGCTATTTTCAACCAGGGCGTGAAGTAAACTACATCACCCTGACGACGGAGAAGCGCGAGGAGAATCCTTACGCAGTCATTTTTCACGAGTATGTTCATTTGCTTGTTAACAACAATCTGGGCCGGGGCAGTATTCCGACGTGGTTCAACGAGGGCTTGGCTGAGTACTACAGCACCTTCGATATCGAAGATGATCAGCAGATCCAGCTTGGCAAACTAATCAGTTCTCATATTCATCTATTACGAACCAGCCAGCTGATCCCTCTCGACAGACTATTTACCATTGACTACTACTCGCTGGACCGTAACAAGCACGATGCGAGAGGACTCTTCTACGCAGAGTCATGGGCTCTGATTCATTACCTGATCCGAGGAAACGAAGGAAAGCGAGCTCGTCAGCTCGGCATATTCCTGGATCAGCTCAGGCAAAACATACCGGCAGAAAAAGCCTTCCGCGAGGCTTTCCAAACCGACTATGCCGGGATGCAGAAGGAATTAAGAGACTATATTCAGCGCCACTCTTTTCAGTCTCAGATTCTGACCTTCAAACAGAAACTCGAGTTAAGCGCTGAGATGAAAACTGCAATCATTACTGATGCTGAGGCGCAGACGTTCCTCGGCGATCTGCTTTTCCATATCCAGCGCCCCGCGGACGCGAAGACGAAACTTGAAGAAGCGCTGTCCCTCGATCCCAAGCTCGCCATGGCCCATGCATCACTCGGGATGGTGCTCATGCAGGAAAAGAAATTCTCCGAGGCCAGGGAACATCTCCAGCAAGCGATCGCCGAGAATTCCACCAGCTACCTGGCGCACTACTACTATGCCTATGCGCTGAGTCGTGAATTCATGACCGAAGGGCAAATGGTTCACGACTTCCCAACAGAAGCTGCGGTGAGAATGCGCGCCGAGCTCGTCAGAGCGATCGAACTAAAACCCGATTTTCCGGAATCGTATCATCTGTTGGCGTTCGTGAACCTGGTAACCGGTGAGCAATTGGATGAATCGATCGTTATGATTAAACGCGCAGTTGCGCTCTCGCCGGGGAGTGAAGAGTTCTTGTTTGCTTTGGCCCAGCTCTACCTCCGCACACAGGATATTGAGGGAGCGAGAAAAGTGATCGAACCGTTGGCTGCTAACTCCGGGGACCCGCAAATCCGAGCCAAGGCCGTCTCGTTGCTCGCATCGATCTCTTCGAGGCAGGAAGCCATGGCGCGATTTCGCACGGAAGGAGCAGGGAAAGTCGTCGTTGATACAAAAACAGACGAAGACAGAAATACTGATCCTAACTCACACCTCCGGGATGCGCTGAGAAAACCTGAATCAGGCGAGAAGCAAGTTCAGGCAATACTGGTGCGAATTGAATGCGACGGCAAAGGGATCGTTTTCACGCTCAAGTCGGGCGCTGACCTTCTCAAACTGAGAACTGCCAGTTTCGACGAGATCGATATCACAACCTACGCATCAGACGTTGCGGGCGAGATCACTTGCGGAGTGCGCAAGCCCGAGAGTGCCGTCGTCGTTTGTTATCTGCCTGGGAGCGATGTGCGAGCCAGGACTGGGGGAACCATTCGCTCCCTGGAGTTTGTGCCCAGGGACTTCAAACTCACGCCCTGACAGCTGGTGGCTTTGCCAGCCTCTATTTAGTTGGGGGAGTTCGGTTACGGAAAGCCGGAGGCATTCCGCAAGGGAGGCGGCAGAGCCGCAAGCGCTTTCAATCAGCGGGAGCTACAGATTTGCCTTGGGATCTACCAGACAGTTGTTTTTCTTGACTCAGATCACCTCCAACCATTAGTTGTAAATACGCCTCTTGTTCTTCCTCTCATTGCTCCAGCCCCCCTCAAGGTTTGATTCTAACTTGGGCCCGAGTTCTGTGATTCATGACCCACCGTCATCTCCGAAAACGGCATCGGTCCATTTCCGCCAACCGAAGTGTGCTCATTCTCTGTGCAATCATTTCGATTCTGCTGGCTTTCGTTGTCTCTCCGCGACGCGGGAAAACCGCCAATCAGGCGGCAACGCCGTCGCTGTTGACTCAGAACAATTCAACACGGGCGATCGCGCTCGAATCAGTGACCCTGCTCTCGGAACCTTTCGCCCCAACCGCCACTGTTCCTTTCAACACCGACAACCGCACTCGCATCATGCTCTTCGCCACGGACCTGGGACTGCTTCCCGGCGAAGGAGCGGCAGCGGTGATGGCCGAAGCCGAAGACGCGTCGCGAACGAGATACCCGCTGACGGTTGAGTATGCCGGCGCTGTTGCTGGCTTTGAGTGGATGACAGCTGTCACCGTGAGGCTCAACAACAATCTGGGTGACGTTGGTGATGTGCTCGTGGGCGTCACGGTGCACGGCTTGGCGAGCAATCGCGTTCGCATCGGCATTGGTCATATAGGCGGCGGGCCACCCGACGATCAACCAGGACCCGGACCGGTGCCTGATCTTGGGCCAGGCGCAAGCCTGAACGGCAAACAAGTATTCCCGGCGGACAGTCCCTGGAATCAGGACATCTCAACACTGCCGGTCGATTCAAACTCAGATAATCTGATTGCCAGTATCGGAGTCAATACGACGCTGCACCCTGATTTCGGAACGGTCTACAACGGCGCCCCGAACGGCATTCCCTATGTAGTGGTCGCCGGCACTCAGCCGCTGGTTCCAATCAATTTCACTGCCTACGGAAATCAAAGTGATCCGGGTCCTTATCCAGTACCGACGAACGCACCGATTGAAGGTGGCCCAGGTTCGACTGGGGATCGTCACGTAATCGTCATCGATCGCGACAGTTGGAAGCTTTACGAGATGTTCTCCTCATATCCTGTTAATGGAGGCGCGTCCTGGAACGCCGACTCCGGCGCGATCTTTAATCTAAACTCCAACGCATTGCGGCCTGCTGGGTGGACTTCAGCGGATGCTGCCGGGCTGCCAATCTTTCCGGGGCTGGTTCGCTATGATGAAGTCGTTGAACGGGGCGAGATCAACCATGCGTTGCGTTTCACTGCCCAGAACACGCGGCGAGCATACGTGCACCCCGCGCGACACTTTGCGAGCAGTGATACCAGTCCGAACCGGCCACCAATGGGAATGCGGGTGCGTTTGAAGGCCGCCTTTGACATCTCAACTTTTTCGCCGCGGATTCAAGTGATTCTACGAGCCATGAAGAAGCATGGAATGTTCCTGGCGGACAACGGCTCTAACTGGTTCATCAGCGGCGCGCCCGACCCGCGTTGGAGCGATGACGAACTTCGGCAATTGAAAACAATCCGTGGCTCAAGCTTCGAAGTGGTGCAGATGGGAACGATTGTGACGCAGTAGGAAAATACATTAGCCGCGGATTCACGCGGATAAACGCGGATTCAAACAAGACAAGACTTGGTCCGGTTTGCTTTAAACTTTCTGGCAATTACTACAGCTGGCCGGGCCTTGGAAAACTACTAAGGCAGCGGGGACACCTCGCAAGCGTAGTGATCTCTCAGGTCAGGAAGGCGAACCCTGTCCCCGCTCAAGCTTGAATTCCACTCAGCGTAAGAGCGGGGACAGGGTCCGCCTTCCTGACTTGCAAATTAACGGAGCTTGAACCGCGCTCCGAAAAGTTGAATGTCAGTATCAGATCTTTCCTTTTTCGAATCCGCGTTTATCTGCGTAAATCCGCGGCTAATTCTTGCTCGTAGCCCGCACTCGCCTTAGTCGTTACTCGCTACATTGCGCTTCGGGCCTTGTAGCTGTTTCATTAAATCCGCGACGGCGGCCTCGAGTTGGCGATCGCGCCCGGCCAGGTTGTCCTCAGGCAAATTGTCCACCAGCATGTCCGGTTGCACGCCATAGTTTTCCATGTTCGTCCGTTTTGGATCAGCGAGGAAAACTCCCACGCCCGGAGTTCGCACGGTTGAACCGTCAATCAAACTATAGCTGCCAGTTCCTATTACTGCTCCAGCCGTTGGCGTGCCGACTACTTTGCCCAAACCGAGCGCGCGGAACCCGGCTGGAAACATTTCCGCATTCGAAGCTGAGCGCCAGTTTTGCAACACGATCTTCGGTCCGAAGAAACCGGCAAAAGGTCTCCCGGTAGCTTCTGTGCCGCGCGGTTGCCAGATTTGGTATTGCCTTTGGACCAGAATCGCCAACAACTCCTGTTCGATATTGCCGCCGCCGTTCCAGCGTTGGTCGATGACCCGGGCTTCCTTGTTGCGAAACTCACGAATTTCTTTTTCAAACTTCCTGAGCGATGGTGGGTTCATCGCTTGAATGTGAAGATAACCAATGCGACCACCCGAAAGTTCGTCTACCTTCTTGCGACGCTCCTTCACCCAACGCTCATAGCGCAACTGGCCGTAGGCATTGGTCGCAATGGTTTCGATTCGAGTTTGCCATGCTCCTTCTTCGCCGGGTTTGTTGTTGAAGGTGACCTCACTCTTACGGTTGAGCCGATTGTTGAGTAACTGCCAGTAGTTGTCGCCCGCGCGCACCGGCTTGCCGTTGATGGCGATCAGATAGTCTCCAACGCTGACTCGAACCCAATCTTTGTCGGCAGGACCATCTTCATAAACGTGGGTTACGCGATAACGCCCCGCGACGCTGTCTGACTCCAACTCGATGCCGAGATTACCAGTAGATACGCCGCTTGCAGCTCCACGCGGAGGTGGCGCTGCGCCAGTGTGCGACGCATTCAGTTCACCAATCATTTCGTTGATGATATTGAGCAACTCCTGGCGGTCGCCCACGAAGTCTACCAAGGGTAGGTACTTTGCTCGCGCTGCGTCCCAGTCGATGCCGTGCATCTGCGGGTCGTAGAACCGATACTTCATTGTCCTCCAGGCATCGTCGAACATCTCCGCCCATTCCGCCGGGCGATCGACGCGAACTCTTACGTTGAAATTGATCCGGCGGCGTGTCCCCTCTCCACGCCCAGCGCCTGCTGCGGCTGCGGAGGCGGCTGCTGCGGCCGCCGAACCGGATGGAGGTGATGCAGGAAGTGGCACCGAATAAATGCCATCTCGCTCACTGAAGAAAAGCGTTCGACCGTCCCGTGAGATTAATAACGTTGAAATTCCGCCGCCGAACCCTCCGCCTCCGCCTGGTCCACCTTCTTCACTCGGCGGTTGGCCGGTGGTGATGCGCGTCAGTCGTTTACCATCGTCCTGAACGGAATAGATCACCGGCACGCTGGCTGGACCAGCGGGTTCACTGGTGACGAAAACGATGGTCCGGCTATCGGGGGCAACGGTGAAACTAAAAATGGGGAACGGCATGCGAGTAATCTGCCGTGTCCGACGCTTAAGCCCCGCCCAATCCATCTTGATTTCTTTTGGCGGCTGACGTCGCTCTGCTGGTCCACGTCGCGGTGGTGGTGCACCGTCAGCTCCTGCTTCTCCGGCCCCCGCCGGAGACGGCTCCGGATCGGTTCGTTCTTCCGGGTCATCGGGATCGCGATCCAGACGCTCGAGCGCCACCGAGTAGATCTGAATCGAATTGGGAGTGGCTCCACCGGAGGCTTCAATCCTTTGGAAGAAGAGTTTACGTCCATCGGGAGCAAACCTTGGATTCGTATCGGAGTTTGAATCAAAGGTGAGTTTATGTGGATCCTTCTCCGTGCCTGAGGAAGAAATTACGTAAATATCGGAAGTGCGGCTGACGTCAGACTTCGAATAAGCAATCCACTTGCCGTCAGGCGACCAGACTGGCATACCGATGTTTCCATAATTAGAGGAATCCAGCACCGTAATCTGTTTAGTAGTAGCGTCGACTTTGCGCAGTTTGCCATCGGAAGTTACGAAGGCAATTTCTTTCGAATCAGGCGACCAGTTGTAGCCAAACTTCAGCGTGTCAATATCAGTGATCTGCCTTGCTTCACCGGCGCCATCAGCGGACGTGACGTAAAGCTCTTCCCGCCCGCTGCGGTCAGATATATAGGAAAGTGACTTGCCGTCGGGAGCATATCCGACCGACCGATCACGAGCGGGACCATCGGTTACCTGTCTCAGGTCGCCTTCTTCCACAGGCGCGGTAAAAATCTCACCGTGAATCGACAACGCCAGTCGTCGCGAAGAAGGCGCGAGATCATAGTCGTCTGCCTGGGAGCTGAAAGTTTGAACCTCGGAGAGATTCTCCTGGGTCTCGGCGGCTATGTTGAGCGTGATTGGAGCGGCCTTCTTGCTGTTGAGGTCGAGTTTCCAGATGCCGAAGTCATGCTCAAAGACAATTACCCGACCATCAGAGCTAATTGACGGCCAACGCACGTCGCCGCTCTTGAACGCTGTAACCGGATCCGCCTTGCCGCCGCTATCAGGGATGCGCCAGATGTTCGTCAGGCCATTGCCGTCCCGATCGCTAACAAAATAAATCGCTCCATCATGTCCCCACATCGGCCACGAATCGTGTCCATCGAA
This sequence comes from Pyrinomonadaceae bacterium, assembly GCA_023717605.1. Lineage (GTDB taxonomy): Bacteria > Acidobacteriota > Blastocatellia > Pyrinomonadales > Pyrinomonadaceae > PSRF01. The sequence goes on along the minus strand of JAMQPH010000728.1, from coordinate 5,225 downwards.
ATCGGTTATCTGGGTGAAACGCTTCGAGGCCACGTCCATCACGACGATATCGCTCTGACTAGCGCCGCGATAGTACTTGCGCCAGTAAACCTGCGACTTTGGGTTGTACGCCAACCGTCGGCCATCACTCGAATAAGCGGCTTGCACGCCCATGTCGGTGCCGGCCTTCGTCGGCATTCCACCTTCAACGCTCACTAGATAGAGTTGCGGGGTAAAGTCTTCGCCGCGGTTGGCGCTGAAGAGCACGGCGCGTGAGTCAGGACGCCAACCAAGCACGGTGTCGTCGGATGAGTGGAAGGTCAGCTGCTTCGCCGCACCTCCTTCGGACGGAATAATGAAAACGTCGAGGTTGCCATTGCGTTCGCTGGAGAACGCGATCCACCTCCCGTCGGGCGAGAAGCGCCCATAGACATCCCGAGCGCGATTGACGGTCAAGCGCTGGACGTTCTGGCCATTCTCGTTGGCCGTCCAGATGTCGCCGAGATAACTGAAAACGATGCGCCCATCATGGTAGTGCGGATAACGCACGAGTCTCGCTTCGCGGCCGAACGCGAATGACGAGGTCCAAAGAATCAGCGCCAGAGTAGCTAAGAAGATTTTCTTCATGGCTGCTAACCTCGATTTTCGTAAAGGTGGAATTACTGCCTGGATGTGGAACGGCGGGATTATAGCACCCGGAGCATCTTGTGGCATGATACGAAGCATCGAGATGCCAAACGAGAGGAGTCGCTTACTTGATTACCTGCCGCAAGATGACCGCACCTGATGTCTCGGACGCCTTCAAAATGCTGAGTGTGTTTCTCAGCGAAGACGAACACTACCGCGCCAGCAGCCAGGCCTATGGAGATCGCGGAATCCAGGGACTAAATGACGCGCTCTACCTGTTTCTCGAGCATCCGGATCTGGGCTTCGTCTGGATGGCTTACGACGATGAAGGCGTCGCCGGCATCTGCGTAATTTGCTACGCCGTCTCCACGTCGATGGGAGCACTGGTAGCAAAACTGGATGACGTGTCGGTCAAAGCAGATCGTCGCGGAGAAGGCATTGGTACTGTATTGATTAAAGCGCTCAAGGAACAGCTGACTAAGGAATCCGTAACGCGAATAGACGTGGCTGTGCACCTTCAGAACCCGGAAGCGCGCGCGTTTTATGAACGGCTTGGATTCCAACCTCTGAATGAAGAGCGCCTTGCTTGCGTGATCTGAACTAATGAAAACTAGCCGCGGATTTTCGCGGATAAACGCGGATCAGAAAAAGCTAAAAGACTAACACACCTATCAGGAGAGCGATTGCAAGAAGCCACTCAAGAACCGTCGACATGATGAAGCCTCATACCAATGTTTTGACCCGTTCTGATCCGCGTGCATCCGCGTAAATCCGCGGCTAATTTTCCTTTTTCACATCTATCGCGGAAGGTTGGAAATCTCCTCAAAGTATTTAGCAAAAGCCACCATGCCTCCAGAAGCCTGTTGCCAGTCGAAGTTCTCGTTCGGCGCATGGTAACCGTGCTCAGGTAATGACAATCCCAGAAACATGATTGGGCACCGCAAGACCTTTTCAATACTGGTCATCGCGCCAATCGTGCCGCCATCGCGAACGAACACTGCGTCTCGCTTGAACGCAAACTTCACCGCTCGCTTTAGAGCATCCGGCAGTGGACCCTCCACCGAAGTTTGGAAGGCCGGAGCCATCGACTCTAAATGAATCTGGACATCCGGATTGCTCGCTTTAACGGCGGCCTTCAACAACTGCGCAATCTTCTTGGGATTCTGGCCAGGCACAAGACGGCAAGAAGCCTTAACTTCGCCCAGCGGCGGCACTATCGACTTCACTCCGGGTCCCTGGTAACCGCCGGCTAATCCGTGCACTTCAAATGTTGGCATGCCCCAAATACGTTTCATCACTTCCAAATCATCTTCCACTCGCATTGACTTGAGTTTGTGTGCCTTCTTAAAACCTCTTGCAGAAAAGCCTGAGTTGGCCCAATCGCGAAGCTCTTTCCGAGACGGGGGAATGACGTCGTCGTAGAACCCCTTTATCTTCACCCTGCCGGTGATCGGGTCGTACAAATCGCAGACAAGTTTCATCAGCTCGCCAAGCGGATTTCGCGCGGCGCCGCCCACTTCCCCGGAATGCGCATCGACTGTTGCCGTTTCCAGCGTCAGCAGGAATCCCATCAAGCCACGCAAGCCCGCGGAATTCGCCGGCCGTTGCCTTGAGACCCAGACCGTGTCGGACACGACCACGGATTCGGTACGCAGATCTGAAGCAGAGTTGGAAATAATCTTTTCGAAATTCGGCGAACCGATCTCTTCTTCAAACTCCCACAGGAAACGAATGTTGATTGGCACATCCGCCTCGATCGCGGCGCGTGCGCCATACAACGCTGCCAGGGCGGGGCCCTTGTCGTCAGTTGTCCCACGTCCAAAATAGCTATCGCCCTTCTTGGTCATCACAAACGGTTCCGTTTCCCAGGGTTCAGTTTCCTTTGAGGCAGGCTGAACGTCGATGTGGTTGTAAACGGTGACGGTTGGCCGATTTTTATCTTCCCCGAAGACACCATGGACTACTGGATTACCCTTATTCACGGAATAGACATCGGCCTTGCCCCCAAACCGGCGTAGCGTTCCCACGGTCAGATCCACGCCTTTGCGGATGTCTTCAGCGTGAGCAGGGTCGACAGAGACGGTAGGTGTCTCAACAAACTGGCGCAGCAGCTCTTCGTATTCTTCCTTATGATCCCTGGCAAACGAGAAAAGCTGATCTCTTTCCAGTTGTTTAGCCATTCCCAATCCTCCCTATAAGTTGAGACATTACCTACTTGATTTTCTATCGGTGCGTCATATTGCACAAACCGGGGCTCCTTTGTCACGAAAAAATGTGGCGGGATTCTAAAATGATGTCGTGGTTCGCTACTGCGGTCGGTCTGCCCGTTTTCCGGTCAACTTCAGAACTAGGAGCAGGGCAACGTTTCTCTAAGGTTGAATCACTAATTGCCTGAAAGCTGGACGGCTTTTCGAACCAGGAAGCGCGCAATTCCCTTTTCCGACAACACCAGTCCGGGTCGCGCGACTCCGGCAGCCTCGACGGCAGCCGATGAACTTCGCCGGCGGCGCCGCCGTATATTTCAAAGCCATTGGTTGTTCGTGCTATTCTGGCAGCCCGTTTTTGCCGACCAGAGTGGTCAGCCGGGGTGAAAATAGAAAACTCGTGGAGCGAACAGAATTTAGGAGGGTTGTGTGAGTAGAAGACCTGTTTTTCCGGCCATTTTGTATCTGGCTATTGCCCTGTCACTCCCCATAATTATCTTTGGCCAACAAAACCCCTCGGCTCGACGCAACAATCCGGAGCGTCCGGCGCCAGCCGCCAACGCTCCAACTAACAAGTCTGTCGTCTCACCTTCGATGATTAGAACTGACCTCGGTGAGGCTCTTTCCGTAATTCAATCTAATTACATTGACGGAAGGAAACTGGATTACAACTCCGTTTTCAAGTCATCCATCAACGGCATGCTCAACGTGCTCGATCCGCATTCAACCTATTTCGATCCAGTTGAGTACGCTTCTTTCAGGACCGAACAACGCTCGGAGTACTTCGGCATAGGAGCAACCATCGGCGATCTTCGTCAGGGCGATCTGGTCAACACGTACATTCGGGCCACCTTTGAAGATGCACCCGCCGCCCGAGCGGGACTCCGCTTCGGTGACCGGATTCTTGAGGTCGATGGGAAGTCGATGAAGGGCAAGACCTATCCCGAGGTGCGAAAGTTTTTGCTGGGCCCGCGCGGCACGACAGTGAAGGTCACGGTCGAACACGCAGCATCACGACAGACAGAAACGGTAACCATCACCCGCGATGCGGTGCCTCTGCCGTCGATTCCGCAAGCTTATCTAGTCAGGCCCGGCGTTGGTTATGTGGCCATGACCGGCGGATTCAATCAGACGACCTCTGATGAGTTTCAGGAAGCCCTTCAGGATCTACATTCAAAAGGCATGAACATGCTGATCCTGGATCTGCGCGGAAATCGTGGCGGTCTGTTGATTCAGGCCGTACGCGTTGCCAACACCTTCCTGCAGCGCGGCCAGTTAATAGTCAAACAAGAAGGAAGAATCAGAGGTAGCTCCGAAAACTTCAGGGCGGTGAATGACGCGCCGGATCAGACGCCCCTGGTAGTGTTGGTTAATGGTGATTCAGCTTCAGCCGCTGAAATTGTGGCGGGTGCATTGCAAGATCACGATCGGGCGCTGATTGTCGGTGAAAACACGTTCGGTAAAGGGATTGTGCAGTTGCCCATTCAGCTCGAATACGACTCCGCACTGCTACTAACAATAGCAAAATACTTTATGCCTTCGGGCCGGCTGATTCAGCGCGACTACTCGACCAGTGGGGTCTACGACTACTACACTCATGGGGGAATTGCCAACGAGAAGGCTAAGGAAGCGGATGGCCAAAAGACGACTCCCCAGGGACCTGAAAGCCGCACTGACGGCGGTCGCGCCGTCTATGGTGGTGGAGGCATCGCGCCGGATGAGGTCGCGAAACCCGCGAAGATTACTCCCGCTGAAGCAAAGCTGACTGATTCGATCTTTGCCTTCGCACTTGAGCTCACTACCGGTCGCGTGCCCGGTTTTGAAACTTACAAAGTTCAAAAACCGATCGAGTTCAGGCACGACCTGAAAGCCACGGACTTTCCGGTCACCGATGCTCTGTTCAAAGAACTGAAGCGTTTTGCCGCGACCAAGCCGGAGTTCAAAGCTACGCCGGAACAGTTGGAACGAGCGCGACCTTTTGTGGAGAGGCAGCTGCGATTCGATCTGGCAACTGCGGCTTACGGGATGATGGCAGCTCTGCAGGTCCTCAACGAGAGCGATCCGCAGATTGCCAGGGGTGTCGATGCTTTGCCTCGTGCCCGTGAACTTGCGCAGGCAGCCAAACGCGCCAAGGCACGAACCGAATAGATTAGCTTTACAGAACCGAGAGCGGTAGCGACCGGATCATTTTCCATTTCTCATTTGACATGTTTCATTTGGCCATTTGCTGAAAAATAGAGCTTCTGATGTGCGTGAGAGTTCTATTGTAAGTAACTTGGATAGGATACTTCGGAGGAGAAACCTTCTCCGTCGATAAAATTCCAATGACAAATGAAAAATGCCAAATGAAAAATGCCAAATGAGAAATGGAAAATGATCCGGTCGCTACCGCTCTCGGTTCTGTAAAGCTAATCT
>JAMQPH010000716.1 GCA_023717605.1 Pyrinomonadaceae bacterium | reverse complement strand
TTGCAGCCGCCCCTGCGACAACACGTTGTAGGTCATCTCCCTTCCCGACGGGCCCGGCTCCGCGCCAACCTGGCCCGAAGGGTTAACGGTGTTCTGCGCCTGTACTGCGTTCGAGATGTCGGAGACTGAGATGGCCAGCTTCGCCAGCACGTCCGGGTTGACCCAGATGCGCATCGCGTATTGGCTCGAACCAAAGACCGTGATGTTCCCTACGCCCGGCACGCGAAACAGCGTGTCGACGACGTTAATGTTGTTGTAGTTCGCGAGGAAGAGCGAGTCGTAACTATTGTTCGGCGAATATAGCGACACCAGCATCATCGGGCTGCCGAAGGATTTTCTGATCGTAACGCCGAACAGAGCGACATCAGGGGGCAGTTGCGACGTCGCTTGCGCCACCCGGTTCTGTACGTTGACCTGATCCATGTCCCCGTCGGTGTCGAGATCGAACGTGATGGACAATCCCTCCGTGCCGTCGTTCCCGTTAGTTGACTGCATGTACAGCATGCCGTCCACGCCGCTGATCTGCTGCTCCATCGGCGCCGAGACGGACTGCTCGATGGTAACTGCGTCGGCCCCAGTGAAAGTGGTCGAAATGTTGATCTGCGGCGGAACGATTAACGGAAACTGCCCGATGGGCAGCCCCCGCATGGAAAGCAGCCCCAGCATCACGGTCACAATGGCAATCACCATCGCGACGATCGGCCTCTTAATGAAGAAAGTTGAGATCATTGGGTTCCGACCCGTCCAGTCTTCTGACTGTGTTTTGTTTGGCTTAACTCCCGACTGGCGTAGTTGCTGCCGTTGCTGCTTCAAGGGTGAATGGTCTCGGGTTCACCGTCATTCCAGGCGTAACTTTTTGTGTGCCGTCAACCATGACTGTTTCCCCGGCCTTCAGCCCGTCTTGAATGACCCACATTTGACCGACTGTAGGACCAGGAGTGATCGTCCTCATCGCCACCCTGTTGTCACTCCCCACCACCGCAACGCGGTACAAGCCCTGTAGCTGACTGACTGCCCGTTGCGGAACCAGCAACGCGCCATCCTGTGTGCTGGTTGCCGCGCGCACTCGTCCATACTGGCCGGGCCTAAGAATATTCTCAGAATTTGGGAACACTCCTGCCAGGCGAATGGCTCCCGTCTTGGGGTCAACCTGACGATCGGCAACGTAGAACTTGCCCGTATGCGGATACGTTGCTCCATTTGACAGGAACAGTTGCAGCTCGAGTTGCTTTTGAGCAGCAGCGCGTTCCGCCTGGGTAGGATTGAGTTTCACGTAATTCATATACTCCTGTTCACTGACAGTGAAATAGACCTTGATGGGATCGAGTGTAGAAACAGTAGTTAGAATTCCACTGGTGGGACTTACCAGGTCACCGACCTGGGCCAGGGCTATGCCAACGATGCCATCGATCGGAGAAACGATCTTGGTGAAGCCAAGGTTTAACTCTGAGGTCCTAACCGCGGCCTGAGATGATTGCACCTGCGCCTTGGCCGTGACGATGGCGGCTTTCGTCGTTCCGACAGCTGCTGAGGCTGCTTTTATCTGTGCCTTGGCCACCTCTATCTGCGCTTTCGCCGCCTCGTTAGCCTGATCGGCATTGTCAAAGTCCTGTTGTGTGACAGCGTTCTTCTGGAGCAGTGGTCCGTACTTGTTGACGTTGAGTTGAGTCTGACGCTGATTGGCTTCAGCCAGCGCTCGCTGGCTGTGTGCCTGAGCAAGTTGGGCTTCAGCTTGAGCTAGTTGAGAAACAGCTTGTTCCACCTGACCTTCCGCGGTGGCGAGATTTCCCTGAGCTTGATTAAGCACCGCTTGAAGCGGCCGCGGATCGATCTCGAATAACAACTGTCCCTGTCTTACGAACGCACCTTCCGTGTACGCCTTCCTGAGTAAGTACCCTGAGACCTGAGCTTGAATATCCGCGTTTACCATCCCATCCGTGGTACCGATCCATTCGCTGTAGATAGGCACGTCCTCTTGTTTAACCTGAACTACATCCACCACAAGTGACTGTGGCGCCATTTGAACGGGCTTCCTGGTGCGGCCGACGATTACGGCAACCGTCACAATCACGATGGCTCCTCCGATTGCAACCGCTGCTATTAGTTTGTGTTTTCGCCAACTATTTCTTAATGGCATGGGGATTACACTCACGACTAGTAGCCAACCTCCGCCTATTCTCACCTCACTAAACGAGGAGCGGGTGAACTCGCCCCCGAACCCTCCTTGAATACAAGTCCCCCCGCTCTCGGCACGGTACCTTCATCTTAATCATTGACGATGACGAGTTCTTTCGAGACTTTGCTTAGATCCGTTGAATCTTGCGACGTTCACGTCGAGACGAACCCGAGGGTGAAGCCCCCCCCTGATGTGCGGCGCAGCAAAAGAGAGAAACCTCGAGCAGGATTCCAAAAGAAAACTATCCCCTGGATGGTTAAGGTGAATGGCAGAGGAGGTGACCGAAAAAGGGTGGACCTAAGCGAGGAAATCAGCCAACCAAGGCCGGTGGAGGGGTTCATCGAACTAGCTGACCGCGACATTCTGGTGGATGACCCCGACCGCATCGTGCAGTACCGCGCGGTAGCTCTCGCAGAAGGGCTGGAAGAAGGCACCGAAGCAGAAGTGCTTTGGGCGTGGCAATGGCTGGGTGACCATCCGGAAATCACCAACCGCCTGCAAGTGTGGTTTGCGCGGCGGGTCGCGGAACTGAGGTCGATGGGCCGGATCAAATGAAGTTGGAGGTTGAGGGATGACTAGAGCAGGAGGAAAAATGACTAGCGGCACTTATTACGCGAAGCAATTCAATCTCAGCGGTTTGAACGGAATATCCGATCGGACCCTGGAAACCCATTTCAAGTTGTACGAGGGTTATGTAAAAGGAACAAATGATCTCAATCAGCGGATCGCGGATATCCTGGCGGATGGAGTTGTAGACCAGGAGGAGACGCCTGCCTACTCCGAACTCACGAGGCGACTCGGCTTTGAGTACAACGGCATGGTCTTGCATGAGTACTACTTTGGCAACATGAAGAAGGACGGATCCGGTGACCCCGATCGCAATTCGGATTTTTATAGAGCGACTGTGGAAAGCTTTGGCAGCTATGAGGTCTGGAAAGCACACTTCGTGGGCGTCGGAAAAATGCGAGGTGTTGGTTGGGCGATCTGTTACCAAAACCCGGCAAACGGGCTCTTGTCGAATCATTGGATCTCGCTGCATGAAGTGGGCAATGTCTCAGGCTTTGTCCCAGTCCTGGTAATGGATGTCTGGGAACACGCCTATCTCCTGGATTACAAGCCGGCTGATCGTTTGAAATATATTGAGGCGTTCTTCTCAAATATTGATTGGCGACCAGTGGAAGGGCGGGTCCAGGTGAAGGAAGCCTTGCTCATCGGGGCGCAGAGTTGAAATGCAGGGGTTGATACGAAATGAACTCGCTTACCAACGAAAATACCCGACTTGGCTTCATCGGCATCGGCAACATGGGAAGCCGCATTGCCGGGCGTCTGCTCGAGCGCGGATACCAACTCACGGCTTACAACCGAAGTCGTGAGGCTGCCGAGGCGCTGGTTAAGTACGGCGCCAAGGTCGCTGACAGCGTCGCGATACTTGCATCCGAAGCAGACGTCATCTTGTCCTGTCTTCCGAATGACGATGCAGTTAAGAGTGTCTACCTCGATACGCAAGGCGTCTTTGCTTACGCGCATCGCGATTCAGCAATCATTGATATGAGCACTGTGCTCCCCGAGACTTCGCGCGAACTATCCGACCTGAGTCGCGAAGCTGGACTGAACTGTCTGGACTCTCCGATCTCCGGGAGCACGCCGCTTGCTGAAAAGGGCACGTTGACTCTTTTTTGCGGGGGCGACGAAGAACTTTTTCAAGCCGCCCAACCAATCTTCAGTTCGATCGCCAGCCAATATTTCTATTTGGGTGGCAGCGGCTCCGGCACCGCGATGAAACTGGTCGCGAATACTTTGCTGGGAGTTGGAATGCAAGCGATAGCTGAATCCGTTGCCTTGGGGCAGAAGGAAGGGCTAGATCGTCATCGACTGCTCGAGGTCTTATCACACACTGCAGTCATAGCACCGGCGCATCTCGGAAAGCTGTCACGAGCTGATCTCGGAGACTACCGTGCACAGTTTGCAATTCGGCTGATGAACAAAGATTTTCGTCTAATTCTCGAAACCGCGGCGGCCGCGAAAGTACCCATGCCGGCAACTGCAGCTGCTTTTCAAATGAACCTCGCGGAATTTAGCGAGGGCAACGAGGAAGATTTCTCGGCCGTGATTACCTTGATGGAGCGGCTGGCGCGGGTTGGAGGATCAGATGCGAACCCACCCTCAGTTGGATCGTCTCTTGGGGGAGAAGTGAGAGCGTGATAAGCGGGAACTCATCCGTTATTAATCTCTTCGTCGTTCGCCCGAAGTATTTCAAGTTGGTAATCGGCATTCTTGGATTCGCTTGTGCAGGTATGCTCCCAAAGGTAGTCAGCTCTGGCAGAAATCTGGGGTGTGAGTGCAAATATTTTGCATCGCGTCAGAAGCCATGTTGAATGCCAGGTTGATTGACCCACCCTTCTTCCCCGCACTCAGATCTCCGATCAGATACAACCCCGGTACGCTGGTTTGGTAGCCTTCTTTAATGACCGGGACGCTGCCGTCAAAGGCGATCCCGATCGCTTTGAGGAAATTCGTCGGGGTTGTTCCACCCAGCGCATAGACGATGTGCGCGAAACTCTGCGCAGGGAATTGGGCCTCTTCAAATAATACGCGAGCCAGTCCGGCAGTATCCGCTTCAACTTGTTTGATATTGCTTCCTCGCAGGATGGTGATTTGCGCCCGCTGCTCCAACGCCATCAAGCTCTCGTAATTGACGCGATTGAGACGTGAGAACTCGGTCCGCCGATATGAGAGGGTGACACGGTTACCGTGCTCAACCAGATACTGACAGTATTCGCTGGACGTATCACCACCGCCCACGACCAGGCACTCTTCATTTTCGAGAGCAACAGACGTCAAATCGTAATGGATGCGTTTATTGAGACTGACAGGGATCCGATAGCCTGGCTTATTAGGTTTATCGAGGATACCTATGGCTATCACGCAGCGTCGGGTTTCATAAACACCTTTTGAGGTTTCTACAGCGAACCCTTTGCCTAAAGGCCGTATGCTGTGGACAGTTTCGTTATAATGAACAGGCAGTTGGTACTGCTCGATTGCCCGGTCGATATAGGTGAGGGTCTCATCCTTCGAGATGTCCGAAATACACATTACTCCAGCGCAGACGGCTTCGATTCCTTTATAGTTTGCCAGGACACGTTTCCCGGCAGGGTAAAACTTGCGAATGGCCCAGGAATGCGTGTCACCTTTCTCCAGCACTAGAATTTGTTTAGAGGCGATGCCTACGGTGCGCGCCTCAGCGGCCATACTGATGCCCGCTGGGCCTGCTCCCACGATAATCACCTCGTACATAGCTTAGTAACTTCTCAAACGACCGCGTCCGGTGCTTTGATCTCTGAGATTAAGGATTTCCTGCTCATCGATCCATGTTTACTCGTGCATCGCTTTTTGCACGCTCGGGATCTGAGATGGTTTGCCCGGGGCCTACGCCCCAGGCTTTATGCTTTCGCCTGCTCTCAGGTGATAATCTCAAAACTCCTATGCCTTCTTCTTTTCCACCTTCTTGGCGTCCTTCAAGAAGGTCTTGACTAAATCCTTGGCGGCCTGATTCGCTTGCTTCTCAGACTGGCCAATCCCGTTCACCGTATCCTTAACAACGCCACGCCATACCAGTTCGTTCGTGTGCGGGTTTATCACGTCGGCCATGACACAGCCTTGAGTGTAATTGGTTGTCCAGATGTCAGGTCCAAAGCCCCAGCGCCAACGCCCGCCGCCCGGAATTCCGTAACCCCAACCGAATCCCCGGCCGTACCCGAACCGACCAAAGCCAGGACCAAAGCCTGTGCTTTGCACCGAGGTTTTCTGTTTTGTGGTCGCGTAGAAAGCGACGATAAAGTCCGGATTGTCCGGCGAATGACTGAAACCATTCGCTTCCAGTTGCGCAGCTAGTGCCCTCTGGATCCTGCCGGCCTCAATCGTATTCCTACTAAGTGGATCAGTGCTGCTTCGATCGGTCTTGAATGCAAAAGTCCTTAACTGGCTGAAGTCAAAATTCATTTCGTAGTCCGACTTCACAGACATTCCGAAGGCCGCGGTGACTGCAACCAGGAACAGCGCACCGGCGGCTATAACGCGAAAACTCTTCATCTCAATTCTCCTTTTCGAAGATCCAAAAATTACGCTTCTGACCGCATCACCAATTGGCAATGACGACCGAAGCAACCGGTGGCAATCTTAGTTGTCCGGTGCGCCCTGGTTCTTTCATCTGATTGCGACGCTTTTCGAATTCTTGCTTGCCAAACAGTCAATAGAATCCGCAGATTACACAGACAGAGAAAGTAGACTGTTGGACCGTGCTGAGTCATGTCTCTGTTCCTTGTCCGCGTAACTGTGGAACAAGAATACAGATTTGTTTTCCGAGCAAGAGGGTCACGCAAAGACGCAAAGGGGGCAAAGACGCAAAGTCTAAAACGTATTCTTCTTTGCGTCTTTGGCCCCTTTGATGCGTCTTTGCGTGAAACTGAACCGTCGTCTTCTGAATATCTAAGCCCGAACCATTTGACTAAGTGTCAGTAGGTTTTCGCCGCAAGGAACGCTCCTCTCATCCGCGGGCGGTGAACTCCAGTCATCGGCCACGTAGCCAAGAAACAGCCAGGCCACCCAGAAATGAAGCTGAAGACAACGATGATCGCAGTCACAAGCAGAACGTGCGGTTTTACCGTTTTCATCTTTGACCCTGTCATGATGCGATCTTGCGCCGGAGTAAGCTATTAGTCTTGCTCGTACTTGCTCAAACAGACAGGTCG
>JAMQPH010000678.1 GCA_023717605.1 Pyrinomonadaceae bacterium | reverse complement strand
CAAGACCACTGCGGGTTTGGTGAGATCGCCAAGTAGAGTTAAGGGGTTTTCATCGCTCATTTTGAAGAATACTCCAGCATTCTTCGCAGCGATGGAAAGGACGAATCGAGACGGGCATAGGGGCCTCGCAGGGAAGCGTATTGTAGGAGGGGATTGAGGAAACCGCAAGGCGGGGGAATTGAGAAATGGTTGTATTGATCGGCGTGAGTGTGTCGGAATTGCGTGACTCAGAGAGGAGCTTACAGTGTCTTTGGCTTCCACTCCCGCGCCAGCTTTTGCGCCTCGGCAATCTGGGCAGGCGTCATCTGTTTGGCGAGCGCATCACGATACTCAGCTTCCTTCTTATGTCCATTCGCTGCCGCCAGGTTGTACCACTTATGGGCCTGGATAAAGTCCTGGAGCACTCCTCGCCCCTGTGCAGACATCCACCCAAGTTTCGCAAAAGCCAGAGCATGTCCTTGCTCTGCCGCCCGACTCAACCAGAACAACGCCATCTGGTCGCTTTGCGGAGCCCCCTCTCCCTGGAGATACAACGTGCCGAGGTTGACTTGGGCTCCTACGTGCCCCTGCTTCGCGGCCTTTTCAAACCACTCCATCGCTTGCCTATAGTTCTGGGGTACACCCGTGCCTTCGTCGTACAGCTGGCCGAGGCTGAATTGAGCGGATGCGTCTCCCGCTTCGGCTGACGTGCGAAGTGCTTTTGCAGTTGCTTCGTATTCGGCACGATTATTCTTAGACGTGTCCACGGCAGGCTCAATGTCGGTGCAAGCGGAACTGGTGAGGCACACGATCGATAGGACGAGGGCAATGTTGAATCGCGGCGATATGGGCCGATCGTCAGTCATGAGATCCTTTCCACCGGTTCTCGAACGAACCGCTTCACGTAATGCTGCAGCCTGCCACTGCAACATGAGAGCCTGGCAGGAGGCGTATTGATTGTAGGAGGGATGCGAACGACGGCGCAAGGGCCTAGGGGGAATCCTTGTATTGATCGGTGGGAATTGTGAGGAGGCTAGGCCGTCCAAGGAGAGGTGTCAAGATAGGGCGTTGTGAGCCTGTAGTTAGAGTGCTAAGCTGCCCCCTCTTTCCAGCTACGTGAGGTAGGTCCGTGATCCTCACGCGCATGTTCTCCACTACAACAGCGGTTGTCCTTCTGGCGTGCCTGCTCGCCCTCGCGCAACCCTCCACGGTCCATGCGGAAACCAAAGTCATCACCACCGAAGCCACCTACACGATGGGCGACGGGGAGACACCTTCCCTAGCCGAAGCGCAAGTGCTGCAACGGGCGAAGCAGATCGCACTGGAGCAAGCTGGCACGTATGTCGAAAGCTACACAAAGGTCCACAACCTCGACCTGACCACCGACGAAATCCAGACGATCGCAGGCGGTGTGTTGGAGGTCGAGGTACTGGAGAAGACCCGCAACCTGGTCGGCGATGGCCTACGGTTCTTTATCAAGATCAAGGCGACCGTGACGACCGACAAGATGGAGGACCTGGCCCGACGTATCAAGGGGAAGAATGTGGCGGAGGAGTACCAGAAGCTCCAGGCTGAATACGTGAGGCTGAGCGGTGAGCTGGAGACTTGGAAACAGCTTGCGGCGAAGACCCCACAGGGGCCTGAGCGTGACGCGGCGCTGGATCAGATCAGGGAGCGCGAGCAAGCGTTTGCTCGTACCCAAAAGAACGAAGCGGCGTTGTTCCAACGTCTCGTTTCTGGTAGGTCGCTGGTCGCCACTGCACGCAACACACAGATTGAATTGAATCGTCTCATCGAGGCAATCAAGAGGCACGGCCATCAAATTGAGATTGGCAAAGTTGAGGCCTCTCCCATTGCAGACAACCCGAATGAACATGTCTTGACCGTCCCTGTCACGGTGAGGATTTCGGACACGCTTCCGGTTCTGTTGTCCGATACTGCCATGGCCTTTGGGGGCGAGCTGGTATTGCCCGCCTTCAAGCTTTATAGAAGGGTCCGGGACTCGCACAATTCAACGCGGAACGAGTTTACCGGGGACCCGGTTGCCCTGAATGAGTTTTCTAAACACGACATCCTATATTGAGCAGGAGTACCAGGCCAATGGGCGGAAGTCTCTCCACCGGATGCAAACGGCGCTCAAACCCCTTCGGCTAACGTTCGGGACCTTCCTGGCGAGAGACATTACCTTTGACAGCCTCAATGGCTATGTGGCTGAGCGGTTAGCCGAGCAGATTGCTCCCGCCTCGATCCGCTACGAGCTGTGCATCCTTCGGCGAGCCTTTCGACTCGCACAACGAGCCGGTAAGGCAATCTGTCCCCCCTTCCCTACCCTTAGCGTTCACAACACCCGCACGGGCTTCTTTGAGCGGGAGGACTTCGAGGCCGTCCATGCTCACCTTCCCGCAGACCTTCAACCCATTGTCACGTTTGCCTATCTGACGGGATGGAGAACACGGAACGAAATTCTCACACTGCACTGGAGACAGGTAGACTTCGGGGCTGGCATCGTGCGCCTTGAGCCTGGGACCACTAAGAATGATGAAGCTCGCGTGTTGCCTTTCGCAGTCCTCCCCGAACTACCGGACCTTCTGAGGCGACAATGGAACGCGACGATGGATCTACAGGTCGAAACGGGGTGCATTATTCCGTGGGTGTTTCATCGTCGCGGCAAACCGATTAAAGATTTCTATGGAGCCTGGGCGCTGGCTTGCAAGAAAGCAGGAGTCCCTCAGCGTATCCCGCATGACTTCAGGCGGACAGCAGTTCGCAACTTAGAACGTGCCGGTGTACCTCGCGCCGTTGCGATGAAGATCACGGGGCACAAAACCGAGGCAGTCTACCGGCGCTATGCCATTGTGAGTGAGGCCGACCTTTCGGATGGACTCAAGAAACTAGCGCGACTGCATTCTGCCGAACGGACACAGCGTCAAAAGCCAAGTTCAGCCACAGAACAGCCACAATTTCAGGGAGTGACGCTAAACCAGGGGGGTAGACTTGGAACACAACCTATTGAAAATGGTGCCGGAGGCCGGGATCGAACCGGCATGGGCCTGTTCAGCCCGAGGGATTTTAAGTCCCTTGCGTCTGCCAATTTCGCCACTCCGGCATGGGTGCGGATATTACCATAGCGTCAAGCACTTGCGGCCTCTTTTCTTGCTCCTTCACTCACCTGCTCTACTGCCTTCTCATACGCGTGCTCTGCGTTGGCGTGCTCTCGTTCGGCGGACTGGCGCTGCCGGCGCTGACCTCTGCACCGGTCGCCTGGGCCGGCGACCCTTGTTGTACCATCACGAGCATCAATGCCAATGGCCGCGTGACGGCGAAGGAACTTGCCGGCAAGCGCGTCTTCCAATTCCAAGTCACCGACCAGGCAATCTTGCAGAGCCTGCACGTCGGCCAGCAGGTTTATGCCGACTTCACCGCCATGAAGGTGTCGGTCCAGCCGGATGGGGGCGCACCCTGTTGCGAAATCGTGCAGGCCGCGGCACCGAAGATCACGCCCCCTCCCGTAAAAACTGGGAAAGATACGCCGGTCGTCGGCACGAAGCCGGAC
>JAMQPH010000589.1 GCA_023717605.1 Pyrinomonadaceae bacterium | reverse complement strand
AGAATCATATTGAGAAATGCAGACTTGCCTCTCGAAACATTCTTTGGAAAATCAGTTGAATTGCTATCAAACCGGATAGGTCCTGAAAAGTCGGGTGGTTTCAATGGGTCAATGCAACACCTCTTTTAAGTAAATGAGGGTATGAGCTTTGCCGATGGTCAGCCGACCGCTTGCAGTTAGGAGCCGGGGGCCTCAAAACCCGTGCTCAATCGGCTCCCCGTCGTTGCAGGAAACTGTACGGCCCCCATCCATCAGAAAACACTAGTTTTGAAGAAACGCTTCAAACTGGGAGGGTGTTGCATCGACCGGTTGAGCCGGCACGGCTTTCCGGAATGTATGGTCCGCCGCCGAGTTGCAAGCGAAAGAGGGATGGCAGTTGGTCTGCGTTAATGTATTCGGCCTTGTTGGAGTCAGAGACTCCGGGCCATGATGGATATCCGCTCGCCTTCGTCCCTATAAACTGGACGGTCTCGAAAGAGACCATTTCCGGAAGCAGGTTTCGAAAGCGTGGGATCGACCCATTGCCATCACCGTATATCGCCAGCAAACCGGGCAGGAAACTCCTTTTCTAAACCGAGATTTCGGGCACGGTCAGAGCATGGGCGCGATAGATTTGGTTCTTGCACAAAACCGCCCAGGCGGTTCGCACCAGCTTATTGGCCAAGGCCACGATGACCACGTTCTGGTGCCGGCGTGCCAGCAGTTGGGCTAACCAGGAGCCCAGGCCGGGAGCTTGCCGGTGTCGCTGTTGCAGCACGCTGCGCGCACCTTGCACAAAGAGTCTTCGCAAATACACGTTGCCCCGCTTACTGATGCCCAGCAGCTTCTGCTTCCCGCCGGTGGAACACTCCCGGGGAACCAGACCCACCCAAGCCGCCAAATCGCGCCCTTTGCGAAAGGCGGCTCCGTTGCCGATGGCGGCGATCAGGGCCGTGGCCGTCACTGGACCCACGCCCGGGATGGTCGTCAATCGCCGACAGGATTCATCTTCCCGGGCCCTTTGCTCGATGGCCGCATCCATCTCGGCAATGCGCCCGCTGAGTTGCCCGAGCTCCACTCCGAGCTGTGCCAACAGCACACGGAACGAACCTGACAAGTTCAACTCCGCGTCTTCCAGGATGCGGGGGAGCAACTGTTCCACGTGGCTGCGACCTTTGGGCAGGGTCAGCCCGCGTTCCAGAAGTAGGCTGCGAATCTGATTCACCACGGCCGTGCGTCGCATCACCCAACGTTCTCGTACCCGATGCAGCGCTTGCAGATCCAGTTGCTCCTCGGTCTTGATGGGCACAAAACGCATCCGCGGCCGTTGCACCGCTTCGGCAATGGCTTCGGCATCCAGATAGTCGCTCTTGTTGGTCTGCACGTAGGGCTTCACGTACTGTGCCGGCATCAATCGCACCTGGTGCCCTTGTTCCCGCAGGGCGCGCCCTAGAAAGTGAGATCCACTACAAGACTCCATGCCGATCAACTGCACCTGCAAGTTCGCTGTGAAGGCCAGCAACTGCCGTCGAGAACATCGCTTGCGAATCACCACGTTCCCGGTTGAATCCAACCCGACCAGATGAAAAACGGTCTTACCCAAATCGATACCCAGTACGTGTAGTTTCATGAGATGCCTCCTGGCCCCGCACTCTACACACAGAGTCTCGGCGGCGGACCATCCCATTAACTGGTCCTGTGTTCGGTCTTGGCGGGAAACCCAGTTTCACGGAAAGCCGACTTGTCAGGACTTGGCCCCGATATGCGCCAGAGGATATATTGCCTGGGAAAGACCGACGTATCATTCGCAGCAGCCCTCCTACGTCACGTTCAACGTGCGAGGAATGATCGGAACCGAGGCGCGGACATTCCGAGATTGGGTCACCCACAAGCACACGAAATCCCATGGCAGATCGGCAAATGCGAACAAAGCGGCCACTCCGAGAACCGGTGCGCGAGGAAGCGGGGCCGACGCTCAAAAACTACATCACGCCCGCCGGGTTGCAGCGGCTGAAAGACGAGCATCGGTTCCTACTGAGTCGCGAGCGGCCCGCAGTGGTGGAGGTCGTAGCGTGGGCTGCCAGTAACGGGGACCGCAGCGAAAACGCCGACTATCTCTACGGCAAGCGACGGTTACGCCAGATCGATTCGCGGATTCGCTTTCTCACGAAACGCATTGACGCGGCCGTGGTCGTCGATCCCGCCGCTCCGCGGCCGGGATCAGCCGCTACTCGCGTCTTCTTCGGCGCAACCGTGACCTACAAGGACGCTGCCGGCCTGGAACACGTCGTTTCGATCGTCGGCACCGACGAGGTAGATCTCGACCGCGGCTACTTCAGCTGGCGCTCGCCTCTGGCCAATGCGCTGATGAAGGCGAGCCCCGGAGACCGCGTGGACCTGCGCGCGCCAGCAAAGACGGAGCATCTCGAGATCATCGGCGTCAAGTACGCGCCGATTCCGATGGATCCTTTCCGCGAACCGCCGGGAGCTCAGTCGGCGCCCAGGGTCGAAGGCTCCTAGCGCAACCTGCCCTACTCTGAGCGCTCCCCAACCTCTACTGTTTTGCGCATTGTGTCGTCCGGAGCTGGACGACAGCTTATGTCCGGCGAGGGCATTGTGTGCGCCGGCAGCGAGGCGTATAGTGCCGCCAACCAGGTGGCCTGCAAGGCAGTGCTTGCAGCGTGCAGGAGAGGGACTTGTGAATGGAGGCGTCATGGGATCCAGAATGCGCTTGGTATCTTTTCTCGTCGTGATTGCAACCATCGGCGTGATGCAAGATTCAGCGCGGTCGCAGCAACCTGCCCCGCCGAACGTTCCCGTGCGTCAGGTCGCATACATCAAGGCATCCAATGCCGGAGCGGGCG
>JAMQPH010000602.1 GCA_023717605.1 Pyrinomonadaceae bacterium | reverse complement strand
GGAGTATCGGCTTCAAGAAGCTTCTTTCCGTCCGGCGCGATCAGTGTCGCCGCCACGTTAACGCCAAGCTGACGGATGACGACATGAAGGAACTCGCCCGCCCTCAGGTCAACTCGGTATGAATGTAACTCGCCTTCGGCTATCTCACGGACTAAGGGCTTGCCTTGCTCAAGCAATTGCTGACCGCTCCCATCTGAAGCTTGAACGGCGCCAGGTTTAACGTCACGCGCGAAACTGATCGTTACGGATAAACACACCGACAGAAACAAGAGGCATAGCCTCTCTCCCAGCAGGCTTTTACGATGCATATATTATGCTCCTCTTAGAGCTTACTGCTCGCCAGACACGACAGACCACCAATCGTGTAGGTGCCGGTCGGACGGATGCCACCGGGGAAATCGTCGTCATCCACAAAGATGAGCGACGATTGGCTTGCGCCGCGCGTCGTAACAAAACTCTCATCGCGCAGGCGCGCGCAATGTCTTCATCAAATCCAGTGTGGGGGTTCGGGCAAAGCAACAAAACCTCCTGGCAATAGCCCAGAAAACCTCGCCACTCAGTGGTGATGGTCGAACTACCGGATCACTTCGGGTCAAACTCGAAACGTGATCCCACACAGACGAAGTGTGTTTACGGCGAAGAAGCTAAGGAATCGCGCATAAGTCTCGAAGATGATACAGCCCAACCGGTCGCGGCTCCAAGTACCGCCCTTTACCAAGATGACGGAGCGCAATGCAGGCTGGCGCGAAAGCAAATCGCTAGAACCAGCAACACGCCCAGTGGTGTGAAACCAACCTCCGAGGCTATCTGGAAAACCGATGTACGTGTATTGTACGCGCGAGAAAGTTTTACACGCGTTTTGGCTATCGCTAAGTTGTTGAAAGATTGGTGGCCAGGGACGGGATCGAACCGCCGACGCCGGCCTTTTCAGGGCCGCCTACCGAATCGCTGAAGTGGTTTGAAATCAACGGATATCACTGAGGATACATAGCTTATGACGTAATTGATTTAGGATGACTTAGGATGATTTGGGCTGTTTTCGGCTCCTCGATGTTCGCGTATTGTGCGCGCGATGGCCGAAGCGGCTCTTGCATCAGTCCACCGGGCAAAAACTGGAAACTAGTTTTCTAGCGTAGCTTTCTGGCGGTGCAGCGATAATAACATTCTCCCCTTTCCTGACTCTTCGATCGAGGGGCATTGCTATTCACCCAAAAGCATTTGACCGTGCCGAATTAGCGCTTTCGTCCTAACAACAGCATTAGATCTCGCCGGTACTTCCGGCATAGTAACCGACATTCTTTGTTTACCACCGAATCGTTAGGTGTTTAGGGCGGACAATTCAAACCGATGACCACTACCGTGTCAAGTAGTGCTCTACGCTGACTAACCCTTTTCAAATCAACAAGCACTAAATTTCCCGAGAAAAATTCGCACTGCATCCACTGCTTCGACTGCTCGTTCAGCACATTTTTCTGTGCCAAACTGTGTGCCACATTTTCTTAGTAGTTACCTCGATAGGTGCCATTCCAATACGAAGTCTAGTAGTAGAAATGCGGATTACCCGTAATTTTGCAGCGTTGTAATGCTTCGTCCATACGTACACACTTACACTGTGGACGAAGTTCTGGTAGGGACAGGAAGAATTGAATCCTCGGGTTTATTTATTCCTCGCAATGGCGTAGTAGCCTGGCTTCGTGCGCACAACCAACCGACGCAAGCCTGGTGGCGGCTTCACTTTCACCTTGACGGTGTGCCATTTCCCGTTCGCGATGAAATTGTCAGGTTTATAGCCAATTGAGTATTGATGCCGCAGTTCAAGCGCGATCTGCTCAAAAACATCGTCCATCTGAGCTCTCGAGTTAGGGAAGAAAGCTCTGCCACCGGACGCGTTTGCGAGTTCATTCAAGACGCTTTGTCCTTCCAAGAACGAGCTAAGGGAATCTGCTCCACTGACAATTCCAACCGCATAGACCACCACATCAGACTCTTGTAACAACCGCCGGACCTTATCAAAGTTGTACCGAGAATCGTTGTCCTGACCATCACTGATTAACAGCAATGCTTTCTTCGCATGTGTTGTCACCCTTCATCGAATGAGACATATCAACCAAAATACCGACAGATACGGAACATCATCATCGCTGAAGCATATCTCCTGAGGGTGTTTCTCATCAAGAACCGTGAAATCGTTCTTCTTCAGTTCGGGCACGCATCGGTCCGAGCTATCCGTGACCCTAACTGTCAGGTTGATCAAATCCGTGTTGACGATGAGCCGATCATCGATTTCTGTAGCGATCTTGGGTAAGCCTGGGCGCACCGAGGGAGATGAGGATACCTTTGCGAATTTGGTTTCAGGAAGATCTTGAAGGTTGGCTCGCGCCTCCAGGCCAAAGAAACCAGGCCACACCAGCAAGAACAACAATAGAACGCTGATGAGTTGGAGTCGAGCTGAGTGCATAAGATCCTCCGCGTGTTTCGTTTGTCCTCTTCAGGCCATTGGGCCTGCCCCGCGTCTACCTATCGCCCATCAAGCTCCTCAGCTTTCCTAAGGCTTCGCGATATGCCGACTCGGCCCGCAGCACTTCCGCTTCCATTCTGGCTCGAGCTTCTTTGACTTCGAAGCTGTCCGGCTGATGGCTAACGTTCACGACCTCAGAGGCTGAGATCATCCGTTGTGATAGTTCGGTGAGCACGCGTGAGCGCTCCATCTCGAAGTAACTGGTCTTGACGGCCCCAGCCACTTTGGCTTTCGTCAAAGTCACGGCCAGTTCGGCCATTTCCACCTGCGCCTTGCGCTGTTTCAAAGTGTGCTCGCGTTTGCCGCCGTCAAAGATCGAGTAAGTAGCCATCACACCGATAAAGCTGAAGTCCCTTGGCAAAAGAGGAAGCAAATTGGCCTGGTAGGCGTATCCGCCCAGCACTACTACGTCCGGCACATAATCCAGCTTCGCCAGCTTCCGACCCGCGCGTGCTTTGATCGCTGTTTGTTCGGCTTCGATCACCTCGGGATTGGATTCCAGCGCCTTCTGGGTGGCTTCGGAGAGAGAGACGTTTTCAACCCGCGGCGCGGGCCGAACGAGTTCCAGTTCTGTCTCTGCAGGCAAGCCAATCAAGCCGTTGAGTGAAGCGGACAGCTCGCGCACTTTGGAGGTGACGACGACCAGAGTTTTTTCGGCCTCGATCATCTCCGCTTCCTGCTCCGCCGAGAGCCGGGGCGCAGACGAATTGCTGGCGATCAGAGATTTGTCCTGGACCCTTTTGGACTTCAGCTGGGCGATGGTCAACTCGCGCTGCGCAATCAGCAAGTCGAAGTAATTCTTTTCGACATTCCTTGATGTTTCGGAAATGGGCATCCCCGCCTTGGCCCTGGCGATGTTTTCGTCAGCGCGCGCAATTTTCACCGCTTGCTGGACCTTCAATAATGGCGTGAGAGGCTGCATCACCGTAAAGGCCGCGAGCGTTAGATCCTTACCCAATAGAGGTAGGGAGGCAGAAGTCGTCGTCCCCTGGATTGGGCGGCGTAGCTGAATCTGCTCCCCCATGAACTTGTTGAAGTGCAGGTTAGCAAACGTCGAACTGATCTGCGGGAAGTATGAAGCTGCGAAGACCTGGCGATTTTGCTTCGCGGCTTCCACCTGTAGTTGTCCGAGGCGCACCATCGGATTCTGGCCGGCGGCGGCCTGCTGTGCTTCCTCCAGTGTGATCACACGAGATGTACCAACCTCAACCCCCGTCTTACTTGGGGTGTTTACCAGATTGGGAAGACGAGCGATCGGTATGCTCAGCGGCACCGGGGGCTCCTTTACCGGCCTAGGAAGAAATGGGGAAAGGGCGCCGGCCGGATCCTGGGCCGAGGCTAGCGCCGGAACAATCAGACAAATCAGCAAAGCGAGGCCGACAGTCAGTAATCGGGGAATCCGGCGAACACTCTTGACACCTTGGGTTGTGATACTTCTCATTTCAACACACTCCTGATCGAATCCAGTTTCATGGTTTTTTGTCGTGCAACCGAGACGCGCTGCTTCTGGCTAAATCGAGTTTTTTGAGTCTATGGCACGAAGAGTGATCAGGTAACTGTCACTTTTAACAGGCGGATGCCCCAACGCTGGGACCTCGTGAGCCACGTAAGTCTTGAACCAGTCCAGTTGAACAGCAAACCGCTGGTGTCAACGAGAAGGCTCATGGCAGTGTAGGCAATCATTGGTTGACCGGGAGTCCGTCAGCCTTACTTCTTCGGAAACAATGCCGTGACAACCACGCGCATCCCACAACCCTCCGGACCACCGGCGGGACTGGTAACCCAACAACGCAGCCCACCTTGAAACTGGATTGGCTGCTTCCCAAATCTAACTAACTTAGCGACCGTAGCGTGAATGGGCACTGACCAGTTATTGCCAGTCCAGTTGTATGTTGATTCGGTGTTGACGCCATAAGTCCATCCGTCTCTTGTCCCGTAGGTCAAAAACGGCTGGATAAAGTCGGCGTTGACTTTCGGCCGGCCGCTGCCACCGGCCACTCTCCCAAGATGGTTCCACAGCATGCCGTACGTCCAACCATGTTCCTGCTTCAGGACAACTACCGTTGGCCCCAACCCCAGTTGTTTTCCGCCTAAGAATTGGTTCGTCGCGGTGGGTACCAGGACCACCGGACCGACACCCCATGATGAAGGGCTCGGTCTTATTCGGCGAAAAGAAAAAGCTCTGCACGATATCGCCTCCCCAACGCAGTCCTGGTCCATAACTCACCGCGTCATCCGCGTCACTCACACTCAGCACACCCTGCTGAATCAGATACATGACCTCTTTGTAGAGAGCGGCCTGGAGACGGTTTCCGACGTGGCCGGGAAGTTCCTTATGCAGGTGAATCGGCTTCTTTCCGATCGATGCGTAGAATGCAATCGCCTCTTGAACGGCTTCAGGTGATGTCCTGGTGCCACCAACGACTTCAACCAATGGAACGATGTGCGGCGGATTGAAAGGGTGCCCAATGACGATGCGTTCTGGATGCTTGCATTGCGACTGCATCACGCTGGCGGTGATTCCGGAGGAGCTCGATGCAATAAGCGAGTCCGGCGGTGTGGCAGCGTCCATATCGGCAAACAACTTGATTTTGAAATCCGCACGCTCGGGCCCGTTTTCCTGGACGAAGTCTGCCTGCGATAGCGCCTCTTTCATGTTGGTTGTGAAACCGAGACGGTGGCGGGATGCTCCAGATGAGAGGCCGATGTCGGTAAGCGCCGGCCATGCTTCGTCGATGTATTTGCGCAGATTGAGTTCAGCATTCGGCGCTGGGTCTATGGCGATAACATCAAAGCCGCGAGCCA
>JAMQPH010000542.1 GCA_023717605.1 Pyrinomonadaceae bacterium | reverse complement strand
CTATCATACCAATTTCCCCGTAACCTTCCTGTGCACAACAAACGGCTCACTTAGTGAGCCGTTTGTTGTGGGTAATAATTCTCCCTAGTAGTCCCCCATACCTCCCATGCCGCCCTGCGGAGCAGGTGCGGTTTTGGGTTCTGGCTTGTCGGTCACGACGGCTTCGGTCGTGAGGATAAGCGAGGCGACGGAGACAGCGTTGATGAGCGCAGTCTTCACGACCTTGAGCGGGTCAATGATACCTGCGGCAATCATGTCCACGTACTCGCCGGTCGCAGCATTGTAGCCACGGCCCTGCTCACCCGCGAACACATTGGTCACCACCTCGTTGGAATCTTTGCCAGCGTTTTCGGCAATCACCCGCATCGGCTTCTCCAGAACGGCCTTGATGACGGCAAGCCCCTTGGCTTCATCGCCGACCTCCAGCATTCCCTTGACCACCTTGTGGTTGAGTTCCTTGGATGCTTCAAAGAGGGCGACACCGCCTCCAGCCACGATGCCTTCTTCCAGCGCGGCGCGGGTGGCCGACACCGCGTCATCGATGCGGTACTTCATTTCCTTCATTTCCGTTTCGGTCTGGGCGCCCACCTTGAGCACCGCCACACCGCCGGACAGCTTCGCGAGCCGCTCCTGCAGTTTCTCTTTATCATAGGTGCTGGTGGTCTTCTCCAGTTGGCTCTTGAGCTGGGTGATGCGCTTTTCAATATCGGCCTTCTTGCCCTTGCCATCCACGATGACGGTAGCTTCTTTGCTGGCCTTCACCTTGTGGGCGCGGCCCAACTGTGCCAGCTCCGTCGTCTCCAGCTTCAGGCCTTTCTCCTCGGCAATCACCGTACCGCCCGTGACGACCGCGATGTCTTCCAGCAGTTCCTTCTTGCGGTCGCCGAAGCCCGGGGCCTTCACCGCGAGCGCGCTGAAGTTTCCGCGAAGCTTGTTGACCACCAGCGTGGCCAGAGCATCGCCGTCCACGTCATCGGCGATGATAACCAGTTCTCGCTTGCCCGCCTGATTGAGCTTGGTAAGCAACGGGACAATGTCATTGATGCTGGAGATCTTGCGGTCGGTAATGAGGATGTAAGGGTCCTCGTGCACCGACTCCATCCGCTGGGCGTCGGTTACCATGTAGGCCGACACGTACCCGCGATCCAGCTGCATACCCTCCACCAGCTCCTTGGACATCTCCACGGACTGGCTCTCTTCCACGGTCACGACGCCGTCCTTGCCGACTTCGTTGAAGACCTCGGCGATAAGCTTGCCCAGCTCCGCGTCATTTGCGGAGATGGAAGCTACTTCCTTCAAATTTTCTTTGGTGACCTTCTTTTTCTTGCTTTCCAGATAGGCGATGACCCACGCAGTGGCCTTCTCCATGCCGCGCTTGAGAGCAAGCGGGTTGGCGCCGGATGCAACAGCAGAGAAACCCTCCGATACAATGGCCTGCGCCAGTACCGTCGCGGTCGTCGTGCCGTCACCCGCCTGGTCATTGGTCTTGGAAGCGACCTCAGCCACCAGCGAAGCGCCGATATTCTCAAACTTGTCCTCCAGCTCAATGTCTTTCGCAACAGTCACACCGTCTTTCGTGATGATGGGCGAGCCGAAGCCGCGGTCCAGGACCACATTGCGCCCCTTAGGGCCGAGGGTCACTTTCACCGCATTCGCCAGCTTGTCCACGCCCCGCTTCAGGGCTTCCCGCGCTTCCTCCTTGTATGAGATGAGTTTCGGCATGGTGGTTATTCAATGATGGCGAGGATGTCCTTTTCCTCGGCGATGAGATACTCCTTGTCCTCAAGCTTAATCTGGTTCGGTCCGTATTTCGTAAAAAGCACGACGTCGCCCTTCTTTACCACGGGCTTCACGAGCTTGCCGTCCTCGTACCGCCCCTCGCCCACCGCCACCACTTTGCCCTTCTCCGGACGCTCTTTGTGGACGGTGTCAGGCAGGATGATGCCTCCCCGCTTCACTTCCTCCTTGAGCGCCTCAATCAATACGTGGTCCCGCAAAGGTTTTATCTTCATACGTGTATTTGTTAGTAACCAGATACTAGCACTCTCCATATGAAAGTGCCAACGGCCGTATCCTAGGAAAACCCGGGTTCCGTGTCAAATGGCTGGGGCACCGTCTCAATACGACGGCCCTGTGGATAGATTCGTTGCCCTCTCCGCGGGAGAGGCGTAGGGTAGCCGCATGGAACAAGCACCCGGCAGCGACGCGCCTCCGCGCGATGAACAGACACCTGAAACCACAGAACAGCGCACCGAGCACCTCACGGGGAGAATGGATGAGGCGTTTGAGGATCTCATTGATCTTGCCGCTCAATCGCCTGAGGCTCAGCGCGCAGCCGTGCAAGCGCTTGTCGCTCACATCCACCAGACTGCGGAGCAGTTGGCCCAAGTTCGTGATGCGAAGCACATGCAGGAGCTCAAACGTCTGATGCTCAAGAATTGGCAGGAGCTGCAGGAACTCACCAAGGGCGACCCGGCGCTCCTGAAGGGAATCCAGGCATGGGGAAAGAAATTCATCGACCAAAAGATTATTTTCATGGAGGCTATCGAAGAGGTGAAGGACGACATGGCCGACAAGGCCCATGATATTCAAATTGCCTGGAACGAGGTTCAGGGCGATTTAGGGCGCGCGGCCGGACTGATCGGGCCCAGTGCGAAAGCAAAACTCTCCAGCTTCTGGAAAAGTAGCCACGGCGACATAAACTTTGGAGAGATGCAGCAGGGGCAGTTTTCCAGCGGACCCGGATTGGATAAGTTCTTAGCCTCTATGACCAATCTTGAGACTGGCTTCTCCTCTGCTGACGTGGATGGTAGGCGTGCCGCAAAATTTCTTGAGCTGGCGAACGAGCTAGTCTCGGAGCTGTACGCCCTCGCCGCGGAAGAGAGCCGCTCGTTTGGTGCTGAAGGGAAAGAACATGCGGCATCGGCCATCAAGCTGTTGGACGAGGCTGTGAAGAAGATGGGCGGGGTTTCGAAGGAGATTCGCGAAGCCTCAAAAATCTTCAAAGTCATAAAGCGCCTGAACGAAACGGCGTTTCTTCCGCTCTACAACGAGATCCCGGAAAGCCTTGGCGCAGCCGCATAGGTTTGCATATACAAAAAGCGGGGACTTCTCCCCGCTTTTTGTCGCTGTGAATACTACTTTTCCTGAGGCTGTGTCCGAGCGGCGACATACCGCTCGATTTCCGCCACGACGTCCGGGTGATGCTTGGCGGCTTCAAACGCCTTGCCATAGTCGCCAGATTTGAGCATGGCCCAGATGGAAGTCGTGGCTCCTTCCGACCTCATTGCTTCGTCGTATGCGGCTATCGCCGGATACCCAGAGAGCTCGCGGGCATCATCGCCGGGGGAAGCTTCTGTCTTCGGACTGCCGGACTCCTGTGGGGAATGATTCATACGCATACCGTACCACCCCGACCGGCTCCCGCAAACCCTGATTACCCACAGAAACGAAAGGTCCCGGCATCATCGTGATGCCGGGACCTGGTCAGACGGGCTCTCCCCCTCCGAGGAGATAAAGCGTGTTGCGCAGCCGCCAGTGTTGCTCCTCGGACTTGCGAACGCGCCGCAGGCGGCGCTGTTGCTTACGCGCCTCCCG